>JAFQIQ010000172.1 GCA_017397445.1 Lachnospira sp. | reverse complement strand
GGTGGTTATACTTACGATGTTGGTATGCAGTGTAAAGCTATTGAGGCATTATATATTTAAGTCCATCCATTGAGCCGGGAATTGTTAATACAAAAATTGAGATACCAATGGCAATTACTATTAATACAGGCATAAGTACCTTTGAAACATTTTCGATACCCTTTTGAACACCTAATACAACGATAAGCATTGTTAAACCAAAATATATTGCGAAGAACACAAGAGGTGCTACAGGCTGTGATATAAAGTTACCAAAAAATGATTCGCCTGCAGCAGCAGTGTGCTGGCCTGTTAAATAAACAGTTACATACTTAGTAACCCAACCACCGATTACACAGTAGTAAGGAAGAATAATAGTAGGAATTAAAAATGTCAATATACCATTAAAGCCAAATCTTTTATCGATGTGACTATAGGCTTCAGTTGGACTTTGCTTAGTTTTACGTCCTATGGCAATCTCAGTTGTCATAAGTGCAAATCCAAAAGTAAGTGCCAATATAATGTATACCAGAATAAATATACCACCACCGTATTGAGCGGCCAAGTAAGGGAATCGCCAAAGGTTACCAAGGCCTACGGCACTTCCGGCTGCGGCAAGTACAAAACCAATACCACCGGAAAAATTACTACGTTTCTTTTCCATAAAAATCTCCATTCATTTAATTATTTATTTTGCTTTATACCACATAATACCCATAGCGGCACATATACCACACATTATTACTATGGCACCGATTATAATATATTTTGAAATATTGTTATCTTTATTATTATCGTTGTTGCTATTATCTGAAGTACCGGTTGAAGCAGATTCGGCTTCCGGATTCTCAGCATTTTCTTTCTTATCATCACTGTTGTTGTCAGCAGAAGCTTCTGTTCCGGTTGCTTCAGTTTTAGTGGCAGCTTCCGGCTTAGTAACGGTTTCTGAAGAAGCAGATTCTGTACTGTTGTTAGAATTGCTGCCTGAGCCTGTAGCAACATTTATAGTGTTGTCACTGTTTTTTCCTGCAACTGATTTAAGATTTGAGTCACACAAGTCTATATCTGATAAAGTTAACTTTGTCACACAAGAACCAATATGAGAGTCTTTGCTCACGAGCTTAAATTTTACGGTGTAAAGTGTACCGCTGGATTTTTCATTAGTTGCAGCAACATAAACATAATTAATAATACCCGAATTAGAAGTATTAATCATTGGTGATGAAAATAATCCGTTTGTTGGCGTAACATCGACTACCTGCAATAATTGATTATCGTAGTTAAGCTTGAACATTACGCCGGCAAGACCGGGATTGTTTTCAATACTAACCGGAACACTGTATGTTCCGTCAGTGTTAACAGTTGCATCGCCAACTTTGATGATAACGTCAGAGTCAGCGTATGCATAGTTAACGTTAAGACAACCTATAAGAAGAATTGTCATTATAATAAATGTTATTAATTTATTGTGCTTTATTCCTAACATTAATTGTCTCCTAATCCTACATTTATACCTGCCAAATGTTTCATAAGCATTACGGCATCTTTTAAGTCGACCATTCCGTCTTTATTAACATCTGCGGCAGATTCATTAATGTTTTCATCAATTCCGGCAAGCAGTTTCTTTACGGCAACTGCATCTGTGATAGAAATCTTATTATCGCCGTCACAATCTCCTGAAATAACAGGCTTAGATTCCAGCATAGGAATTTCGGTAATTTCAGTTCTCGCATCACACATGCTGCAATGCTTACTCTTCTGCCCGGCTTCTGTAGTTGTGGCTTCTTTATCAATAACCCAGTCACCATAGTTGTGAGCAATCTTGTCAAGTGTGACGTACTTAGTTGCCCCACATCCCGAAACTGAACAAGTGTGAAGCGCGGTACCCGTCTGCTGGCAGGTAGGTGCTGTTATTGTGCTCGTATACTGGTAGTTGTGAGTACATACAAGCATAGGGATTGATGTTATTTCAGTTCTGTTACCACATTCAGTACAATATTTACTCTTTTCACCGGTTTCGTGATACGTTGCTTTTTTATCTACAACCCAGTCACCGTAAGTGTGGGCTGTTTTCGCCGTAACGATTTCGATGGTTGAACCGCAACCCTCTCGCGTACATACGTACAAATCTTTTCCTGTTGTTGTACATGTTGCAGTAGTAATTGTCTTACTAAATACATATGTATGGTCCGTATCTACCAACTTAGGAATTTCCGTTATTTCAGTTCTTGCACCACATACACTGCAATGTTTACTCTTTTCGCCCGTTTCTGAATAAGTAGCTTCCTTATCGATGACCCAATCACCATATGAATGGTCTTTTATCGGTATGGCCACTTCCTTAGTTGTAGTACATACTGTACATGTATGTATTGCTACGCCGGTCTGAGTACATGTAGCTTCTTTGGTTGTTTTTGTATATGTGTAATTGTGTGAAGAACATACTAGCTTAGGAATTTCGGTAATTTCTGTTCTTTTATTACACATAGTACAATATTTACTCTTTTCACCGAATTCGGTGTAAGTAGCCTTTTTATCAATAACAAAATCTCCATAAATGTGGTCTATGGTTGGAGTTGTTTTATTGGTAGTCGCACTGCATATTGTACATGTGTACAGGTCAACACCTGTGTTTATACAGGTTGCCTTCGTTGTTGTTCTGGTATATTCATAATTGTGGTTAGTGCATGTAAGCATAGGGATTGTTGTAATCTCAGTTCTGTGGTTACATACACTGCAGTATTTACTTTTAACTCCTGTTGAGGTATAAGTTGCCGCTGTGTCAATAACAAAATCGCCATAGCTGTGAGCTATAACAGAAGTTGTTATTTCACGGGTTGAAATCTTGCATATTGAACAAGTCTCAAGGTTAGTACCTGTGCTTGTACAGGTAGCAGGTGTCACAACTTTAGTAAACTGATAATCGTGATTAGTACATTCAAGCTTTGGAATTGTAGCAGTAACACGGTCGTTACACATAATGCAATACTGACTCTTTGAACCGCTTGAAGTATAAGTTGCCTCTTTATCAACTATCCAATCACCGTAATCACAGTTAATTTTTGCAAGTGTTTTATTATATGTATCCCCGCAGTTAGAACAGGTATATGTTTCTACGCCTATACTTTGACAGGTTGCTACTTTTGTGTTTGTAATAACATAATTGTGCTCTGCGCAGCCGCTTACTTTAGGAATAGAGGTTATATCAGTTCGTTTGCCACATACACCACAATACTTGCTTTTTTCGCCTTCTTCTGTAGCTGTGGCTTCTTTATCAATAACCCAGTCACCGAATTCATGGTCTTCTTCATATTCAACCACTTCCATATATGAGGCATCGCAAAATGCACATTTAAAAGCGAGGTACTCCATGCAGTAGTAAATTGTAGAGTTGGCAGCATCTAACAAATATTCATGATTACAGTTTTCGTCACCGGAATTGCCTGTTGAACCGGTCTCGGATTCGTCTTCGTTTCCACCACCCGAACTGCCTGTTTCTGATTCAGTTTCATCTTCATCAGCAGGAGGCGTATATTCTACAAATGTAATGCCTTTAGTGGCAGCAAATGTCTGTGTAGTAGAACCTGCCGGAGCATGAAGTGTTACCGGCGAAGAATCAAATATTGTGTTATCCTGATATATAAGAGTAGAAGATGCTATATAAATATGTTTAAGTGATGAACAGTTAGCAAATGTATATTGTCTTAATGAATTAACACTTTTTGGAAGATACACCTCTGTGAGTGCTGTGTTTCTAAATGTAGAATCGCCAAGAGCAGTCAGGTTGGGTGAAAACTTGAAACTTGAAAGACTTGTGCAACCTGCAAATGCACCGGTGTATATAATTACAGCATATTCTGAGTTGTATACATTAACAAGTGAAGAGCAGAGATTAAATGCACCACTGCCAATTTCTATGGCTTGTTTTGGTAATGTAACAGAGGTTATTGTTGTATTACCTGCAAAAGCCCTATCATTTATTTTAGAAACAGCGTAGCCGTCAATAGTTGATGGAATTACAACATTGGCACTGGAGCCGCCATAGCCGGTTATTGATATGGCACCACCGCTGATGACATAGGAAAATTCACCGGACACAGCTGCGTCTGCATTTGTAACGTTAAGATGCACGCCCACTGTCGAAAATGTTAGTATTATTGCAAGCAATAAAGCAATTTTTCTCATGAAATATCTGTTCATTATAAGTATCCTCTTTCATATGTTTGGATTTGGTATGTTTGTAAGCACATACACTATAATTATACATTTTTTTCGGTATAATGTAAAGAAAGTAAATAGTGTTTATGGCAAAAAAATCCCACAAGTCAGATTACTCTAACTTGTGGGAAATATTATGCTTGTCTAATTGTTAATCAGAATTAAGCGTTTGTTCTCTTTCTTGAGAAGAATGCAAGGCTTGCACCTGAAGCAACAAGTAACATCAAGATAAACATAATTGGTGTAGCATCACCTGTATTAGAACCTTCGTCAGCAGGAAGCTTAGCGATAGCTTCTGTCTTAGTATCGTTACATACTGTACATGTGTATGTCTTCTCGCCTTCCTCGTTGATTGTAGGCTCCTTAGTTGTCTTACCTTCATCCCATGTATGATCAACTACAGGAACAGCCTCTGTCTTAATTACAGCACTACATACTGTACAAGAGAATGTCTTAACACCTTCTGTCTTACATGTTGGCTCAGTAGTTACCTTACCTTCATCTGAAGTATGGCCAGTAGCAGCAACAGCCTGTGTTGTTGTCTTACCACATACTGTACATGTGCCAGTCTCTTCACCGGCTTCTGTACATGTAGGTGCCTTTGTTACTGTAGCAGTACCAAATGTATGAGCAACTACAGGAACAGCCTCTGTCTTAATTACAGCACTACATACTGTACAAGAGAATGTCTTAACACCCTCGGTTGTACATGTAGGCTCAGTAGTTACCTTACCTTCATCTGAAGTATGAACACCTGTAGCAGGGATTACTTCAGTTGTAGTATGAGTACAACCTTCATTTGTACAAGAATATGTCTTAACACCATCCTTAGCACAAGTAGCTTCTGTAGTTACCTTGCCTGTATCCATAGCATGACCAGTAGCAGGGATTACTTCAGTGCCCATAGCTGTACCACAACCTGTACACTTGAATGACTTAACACCATCAGTTGTACAAGTAGCCTTAGTAGTAACAGTACCAGCGTCCTTTACGTGAGTACCAGTAGCAGGAATTGTCTCTGTCTTAGTTTCAGTACATCCTGTAGTAGTACACTTGTATGTCTTTACACCAGCTTTGTTACATGTAGCTTCTGTAGTAACAGTACCTGCATCCCAAGTATGATTACCAGTAGCAGCGATGTCTGATGTTTCTGAATAAGTACAACCAGTAGTAGTACACTTCTTAGTTAAAACACCCTTAGAGAAGCAAGTGGCTTCTGTAGTAACAGTACCTGCATCTAATGTGTGATTGCCTGTAGCAGCAATATCTTCTGTCTCAGAATAAGTACAGCCTGTGTTAGTACACTTGTAAGTCTTAACACCCTTAGAGAAGCAAGTAGCTTCTGTAGTAATAGTACCAGCATCTAATGTATGCTGTGCACATACAACAGCAACCTTTGCGTCAACCACGTTAAGTGGAAGATTCTCATAGTTAGCATTGATGAACTCAACTGTATCATTCTTGTAAGTTAAATCAAAAGTAGTCTCACCTATAGTTGCATCAGCCTTAGCCTTAAAACGGAATACAACTAATTCACCGTTATTTCTGTTGTTTCTAGCAAAGGCATATACACAACCAATGAAATCTGCTGCATCAAAGTTAAGTGTTGGATCGCCAGATACATCAGATCTAACTACTTCAGTGAATAAATCATCTTCATAGTATTCATCACTAGGATCGAGTTCTGTGTAGAATTCGAAAACGTTAGTGTCAAACTTGAAGTAGAATGACAAACCGGCAAAACCGGTGTTATCTGCTAATGAAACTGTAGCTGTAACAACATCACCAGCTTTTACTTCTGTCTTATCAGTTGTGACAGAAAGTGTTGCACCTTCAGCAGCATGTACACTATCTAAGTTGTAAACCGCTACAGATGTTACAACTAAGATAACAGCAAGAAGACCTGCCAAAAGCGCTTTAATTCTTTTCGCTTTTTTCATAACCACATTTCCTCCGTAATTATTTGGTTTTTTATAGTCAGATTTATTATATAATTACTGGCAGATAAAGTCAATAAAAATTCTACATTATGGTCGGGTAAATTTACATTGGAAATTAAATAGGCAGAAGAGCCCCTAAGATTTGCCTTAAGACTAATTACCCACTAAAT
>JAFQIQ010000171.1 GCA_017397445.1 Lachnospira sp. | reverse complement strand
CAGCAGTGCTTAATACAATTGACGTAGAGCATTCATTGTTTGTATTGGTTTCAAAGTCAGGTACAACACTGGAGACACTTACTAATGAGTCTTTTGTTAAGGATGCATTGAAGAATGCAGGTTTGGATCCTTCTAAGCATATGGTTGCTGTTACAAGTGAGACATCACCACTTGCTAAGAGCGATGATTATTTGGCTGCGTTCTTTATGGATGATTATATTGGCGGAAGATTTTCTTCAACTTCGGCAGTAGGTGGTGCAGTGTTATCATTAGCATTTGGTCCGGAAGTGTTTGCACAGTTCCTTGAGGGTGCAGCAGCAGAGGATGAGCTTGCTAAGAATGCTGATTTGCTTGCTAATCCGGCTATGCTTGATGCTTTAATTGGTGTGTATGAGCGCAATGTATTGGGATACCAGAATACAGCAGTGCTTCCATACTCACAGGCACTTAGCAGATTCCCTGCACATTTGCAGCAGTTAGATATGGAGTCCAATGGTAAGTCAGTTAACCGTTTTGGTGAGCCGGTAGATTATCCTACAGGACCTGTGATTTTCGGTGAGCCGGGAACTAATGGACAGCATTCGTTCTATCAGTTGCTTCATCAGGGAACAGACATTGTTCCGATTCAGTTTGTTGGTTTTAAGAATAACCAGATGGAAAGAGATGTGGTTATTCAGGACAGTACAAGCCAGCAGAAGCTCTGTGCGAATGTAGTGGCACAGATAGTTGCATTTGCATGTGGTAAAGATGATGCAGACCGCAATAAGTACTTTGCAGGTGGTCGTCCATCAAGTATTATCACTGGAGACCAGTTGAATCCAAAGACACTTGGTGCGCTTCTTTCACACTTTGAGAATAAGGTTATGTTCCAGGGATTTGTATGGAATATTAACAGTTTTGACCAGGAAGGTGTTCAGCTCGGTAAGGTGCTTGCAAAGAAAGTACTTGCGCATGAGACAGACGGTGCACTTAAGGCATACAGCGACTTGCTTGGTATTTAATCATATAGTCAACGTGTATTCTGGGGAGCAAATCTTTAGATTTGCTCCCTTGATATTTTGTGAGGACGCTGAAAAGGAGGGGTTAACGGTGGCATACATATTGAACACTTGTGTTTATGAAAATACATTTAAAAAGTTTTTAATGGAGGGCGAGTTTACCAATAAGGATGAAGTTCTTGCGGATATGGATGAGCCTATGGGAGAGAAAATATCCAGTCTTAGCGGTGTACATAATACGACTACATGTAAAGCCTTTGTTACTACAACAACTGCCGGCAGGGTTCTTGTGGCGGTATTCGATATATGGGGAGAGTTTCATAAATGCTACTGTGGTAATGGCGTGCGTGATTTGGTTGCAAAAAAATGTTTTGGAGGTAGCAACATATCATTTGTCACAAGCACTCAATATGGTGAATTGCAGGTGCGTATGTATGTTGCAAACAGGCAATTTGGAACAGACCTTAAGAATCAAAAGGAGCATAAAGAAGCGCTTATTGTGAATCTTGAGACATTATGCGAAGGATGAAAAGCCTGATGAGATTGAAAGAGTTTACTTTTTGTAAGGCAACCGGCAGTTGCGAAAGTTGCAACCAAACTTGCTGGAGATTATTGCGAAGATGTGATACATTTTTGAAGTAAGCTGATTGCTTAACATATGGAGATGGGAAGGAAAGACATATGATTAAAGATAAGAAGAAGCTGGCTATTATATTAGGAATAGCGGCAGCGGTGCTTGCGATTGTGATAGGGGCAATAGTTCTTATTGTGTCGTTAGTGTCAAAGAACTCAGATGATAACAATTACGCTCCGATGCAGCAGGAGACAGAGAGTGAGAGTCAGACACAAAGTGTGTCTGTAGGGAATGATAATGAACAGGGGACGGAAGAGGAAAAGCCCACGGAGGCGAAGCCTGTAGAAAAGTCTTCCTATGAAAAACTGAGGGCAGACTACAAGGCCGGTAAGATTAATGCTAATGCATATTTTGCACAGTTGCTTTGCATTGCATATGATTCAAAAAATATTGATGAGGATTATAAGTCGGATAACAAGGTGCCAATGTCAGCCGGAGAGCTTGGTATTGAGGACTTTTATAATACTCATAAAAGTGAGCTGAGTGACAGTGTAAAGAAAACATTTCTTAAAGAATATTTCCAGATGGATGTTGCAATTGGGGTGAAGAGTGATTCGGCGACAGAGACACAGCCGGCTACAGGCAGTAGTGCGTCTAATAATGCATCATTTATGAGTTATACTGCAACTACAGTTGCTAATCAGGAGGAGGTTAAGAATCATACTCTTGATAAGGTGTATCTTTCAAAGAATGGAAATTTCCTTATATGGTATACGGAAACAGGTGCGGATGCCATTACTGCGCAGAATGCAAAAGATATAGGTGATAAGCTTGAAGATGCAGTTGTTTTGTATGAGCAGACTTTTGGAGCAAAATATAAGTATAATCCTAAAGTGGACAATAGTATATTGAGCAGTGATTATAGTGCTGCTAAGAAAGCTATGCAGAACTGCGGCGTGGATACTTCTAATTTGGAAAAGGCCATGAGCGTGTATGTGTTTGATACAGGCAGTGATAATGTTGTGGCTACACACTATTATTGGTTGGAGTTTGGTCTTGACTGGCATGCGTTTTGGGGAAGTTTCGATAATGATGGAATTATTAATTACCCTTATATCAGAATTAATAAGAGATCGATGGCTGATAGTGTGGATAGTTTGTACCAAGTTGCTGTTCACGAATTGTTTCACCAGTACCAGGAAGCTTATGGAGAGGAAAAGACAGGTACATGGCTTCCGACAGGGGATGTTATTTTAGAGACAGGTGCGAACTATGCAAGTGCTCTGGCTAATAAAGCAACATCTAAGGATTTGTTCTTGAACACATGGGCAGGTCGTTATGCATCACAGACAAGTACAAGTCTTAAAGAGATTGCTAATGAAGATGGAGCTACAGGTTATGCCATATTCCCTTATATGTATTCATATGCTGCCAATGTAAACAACGGCAACAGTATAATACTGGATGCACATTTGCATGCGGATTCCCTTGCGTATATGCATCAGAACGCAAGTCCGGAGAGCCTTGTAAATACTATTAATCATCTGGCATATAGTACATTGACTCAGGATTATACTAATGTTGCTTTTTTAGCTAATAAGCCTGTGACTTTAAAGAAAGAGTTGGCAAATAATTCTACCTATAATGAGACTATTGCACTTGGTGCTATTGATTATTATAAGCTGAATCCGTATATGAATATTAAGGCAAGTACAACAGAAACAACATTTGTACACTTTAATATATTCGGAAAGAAGGGCAATAATTGGAGTAAATTGATAGGTAACACACAATCACTTGATATTAGTACATATCAATATAAGGATTATGATGAAATATATCTGGCGGTTACTAACGGAAGCCTTATCGGAAGTCATCCATATACCATTGAGATGGGTGACCAAGTGTATTCTACTAATGGTGCAACATTTAATACATCAATTAATAATTATAGTATGAAGGCCACAATGAATATTACCATGAGTGGAATAACAACAACTTCTGTTATGACAGGCAAGGTTGATCAGCTTCATCAGAAAGAGTACATTAAAACACAGGTGATGGCATTTGGTATAGCAGTGTCTGAAGTTGAGACCTATGCTGACTTTGCAGCAGGAGTTACTTACGCATCTGTACCTACAATGACAGGCTCCCAGTGGCAGAAAGAAAAGAGTGCTTCTCAGCTTGTGGATATGAAGGGAATCCTTAATAATCTTACCTCCATGAAAAATGTTGAGAAGATAAGTGATACCCAATACCGTATTAAGATGTCTGCATCCGAGGTGCAGGGGCTTATGGAGAGTGGAAGTAATGATGTGAATACATCAGGTATTACAGGCACCATAGATGTTGATGTTTATGTATCTAACGGATATATCACAAAGATGGAATATGATTTTTCAAAGCTGGTTTCAGGAATTCAAAAATATACTACAACAATTACTTTTTCAGATTATAATACAGCGGGAGATGTAAATATTCCACAGGTGGTAATTGATGCTGCCAAATAAAAGGCAATAAATTTAACTAACCTTTGTGTAGACTTCTAGCGAGAAATGTTATATAATCGGAAAGGTTGAATAAAACATTAAGGAAGTATACATATGAATTGGTTTATTGATTTGATAAGTAATCCGTTTTTAATAACGGCAGTGTCATCATGGCTTATTGCACAAGTATTAAAAACGATTATTCATGCATTTGTTAATAAAAAAATCGATGTTATGAGGTTGTTTGGTGACGGAGGTATGCCTAGTGGTCATTCTGCAACAGTTACATCGCTGGCGATGATGAGTGCCCTTGTGTATGGAGCGGATTCTTTTGAGTTTGCCGTAACAGGAGTGCTTGCCTTGGTTGTATGCCATGACGCTATGGGAGTACGACTTGAAACCGGTAAACAGGCCATGGTACTTAATGAGCTTGTCAGAACATTTGAGATTGTAACATCTAAGGATTTGCCGGATGTGAAGCTCAAAGAGTTTGTGGGACATAGTCCGTTTCAGGTAGCTGCAGGCGTTTTATTAGGAATTGCTAATGCATTAATTATGTACAATGTTATGATGTAGAATTTTTACACCGGCGCTTGTTACTGTCAGGCGCCGGTAATTTTATGCAT
>JAFQIQ010000170.1 GCA_017397445.1 Lachnospira sp. | reverse complement strand
TTTATTTAATGCTTCAACAGAAAAAACCCATGATGCAGAGATTGTAGCAAGAATTGTTGTTGAAAGGGCAACCGGTCAAAAGTTGGGAAAGGTTATAGTACAATCAGAAAAACAGTTAAAAGGTCTTGGTGTTGGCAGACGTGGAGTAAGACTGGATTTGTTTATATCTGAATTGGATAATGAAAAGATTGCCAGAGTTTATGATATTGAACCCAATAATTATGACTTTGAGGTGTTGCCGTATCGCGACCGTTATAATCAAGCTTTATCAGATGTAAAACTACTTCAGGCTGGGTCTGATTTCAGACAACTGCCGGAGTATATTTTAATCTGGATTTTACCGACAGATCCATTTGGGGATGAAAGAATGATTTATACAGTAAAAAATATGGTGGCAGAAAATCAAAAATTGGTTTATAATGATGGTGTGAAAAGAATATTTCTTAATGCAAAAGGGTCAATTGGTGGTAATGAGAGGCTTGGAGCACTGTTAAACTATTTTTGCGATAGTTGTGAAGATAATGTCACTGACCCTGAACTTGAAGAACTGCATAGCATAGTTAATAGTGTTAAGCACAGCGAGGAAGTGGGTGAGCGGTATATGAGTTACATAACGTGGGAGGAATTAGCTCGATATGAAGTAATGAAAAGAGCAAAAATAGCTTTACGGGAAGAAGTGAAAGCAGAAGTTGCACAAGAATTAAGAACGGAGGTCGCCGTAGAAGTAACAGAGCAGATCACCAAAGAAGTAACAGAGCAGATCACCAAAGAATTGAAGGATGAAGCTATTAATTCTATGATAAGAGCTTTTATCAGGCTTGGAATTACTAAAGAAAATATAGTTGAAATGCTAAAGATGGAATATCAGTTGTCAAACGAACAGGCAATCGGGTATATAAGAGCATTTCAAGAAGCTGCTGAATCTTAGTGACGTAGGGATTAAATATAATGGGAATAATGCATGAATTAATAGCACTCTTAGGATTGGATATACTTCAGTGATTAGGGGTGCTATTACTAATTGATTTTTTGCTTTTTTTTATATATAATAAATTGCAGTGTATTTTATATGAAAAGCACAATATAATACATAAAGGAGAAAAAATGAGAGAGTATAACAATAACGTCGTGGATAATCAGGAATTGGGGGATTATGTGGATATTTATAAGCAACCGGTACCTCATGGCAATCAGGCACAAGGTGATTATGGTCAAACAAGTGGGGATAATCCGACTCAGTCGTGGTACGCGTATAATAATCCGAGTATAAATACAAATTATTATAATCCAAGCATGAATGCAAATTATAATAATCCGAGTATGAATCCGGGATATAGAAATCCGAGTGTGAATCAAAATTACAATAACAGTAATGTGGTTAATAATGTTACTTCGGAGAATATTGTTATGGGGATTATGGGGGCATTACTGTTTGCATTTGCAGGAGGTTTGTTACATTTTATAGTTTATCAGTTGGGATTTATTGCTTATATCTGTGGCCTTTTGATTTTTTATCTCCCTTTCTTAGGATACACGAAATTTGCAAAAGGTGCTTCTTTAAAAGGATTTATTATTTCGATTATTATTTCAATAATTACAGTCTATGTTTCAGAGTATACAAGCTTGGCTTTTTTGATTTATAATGAATATAAGACAATGTTTGATATCACTTTTATGGATGCATTTTTATCTGTTTCTGACTTCATATCAGAGGTGCCGGAGATTAAAGCATCATTTGTTAGAGATTTGTTTATTTTGTATGTTACAGGCGCTATCACAGTTGTTAGTATGTTAAAGAAAAAATAAATGTTGTTTGAGAATGGAGAATAGTGTGAAGAAGCAAAATGTTGTTAAGGTTTGTATAGTTGGTGCCGGTAAAATAGGTTGTTCTCTTATTGAACAGCTTGCCGGTAGTGGATGCGAGGTTACGGCTATAGATAAGGAACTTGCGGTTATAAACAGAGTTTCAACAACTTATGATGTGATATGTTATCAGGGAAATGGTGCTTCGTACGATATATTGGAAGAAGTAGGCGTTAAGGAATGTGATATATTTATAGCAGTGACGGGGTCTGATGAATTTAATATATTAAGTTGCTTAACGGCACATAAACTTGGGGCAAAGAATACAATCGCCCGTGTTAGAAATGTCGATTATGCTATGAAGTCAGATTTTTATCGTAAAGTGTTCGGATTATCTATGACTATTAATCCGGAATTAGTTACCGCAAGTGAGATTCAAAGATTATTAAGATTTCCGGCAGCCACAAGAGTAGAACTATTTGCGAAAGGTCGAGCAGAGCTTGTTGAGATGAAGGTTGAACCGGATAATAATATAGTAGGAAAGAGCCTGTTGGAGTTTAATCGTAATATGAAGATTAATCTTCTTATATGTGCCATTGTAAGAGATGGCAATATTATTATTCCTAAAGGTGAAACTATTATAAACGAGGGCGATGTGTTGTACATAACAGGTGCACCGAGGGAGTTTCGAGATTCATTTAAGAAGATGAATATAAAGTTCAAACCGATTAATTCTGCTATGATATTGGGTGGAAGCCGAATTGCTTACTATTTGGCTAAGATGCTGGAGAGTAATGGTATTAAAGTAAGTTTGATTGAAAAGAATCATGACGTGGCTGTTGAGTTAGCAGAGGCATTGCCGGGAGTGTCGGTTATGCACAGCGATGCTATGGAATATTTTGCATCTATGTCGGATTCGGATATTAAGAATACAGATTCATGTATAGCACTTACTAATAATGATGAGTACAATATGATATCTTCAATGTATGCGAAGTCTAAGAATATACCGAAGGTTATTACAAAGATGAATTCTAATTCAAGCCTTAAAGTCCTTAAAAAGGATGATATAGCCTATGTGTCTAAGGAGAATGCGTCAACAGATATTATTGTAGGCTATGCACGTTCGCTTATGGCGGCAGAAAATATGGATTCTATTGAGTCTATGTACAGACTTATGGATGGTAAGTTGGAATTTGTGGAGTTTGCCGTACATACGGAGGATGATTTTATTGATAAACCGTTAAAAAGTCTTAAGCTTAAAAAGAGACTACTTATTGCATGTATTATCCGTAACAGACAGGCTATTATACCAAGAGGTGATGATGTAATAAAGAATGGTGATTCAGTGCTTGTTGTTACGATTGATAATCATATTGCAAGATTGCAGGATATATTTGAAAGTTGAATCTGAGGTTGAGTTATGAATAAACGAAGAATAGTTAATCTTTTGGGAAAGATTATACTTACTGAGGTTATGCTTATGATTCCGTCACTTATTGTAGCATTGATATATGGTGACGGTGATTGGAAATACTTTGTGGCTACGATGATACCGGCTGCTATTATTGGGTTTCTTTTTGTGAAAATAAAAGCCCCGGAAAAAGCTATGCGTAGTCGTGATGGTTACTGTATTGTTGCACTTGCGTGGATAATAATATCTGTTATAGGTGCATTTCCGCTGTACTTTTCAGGGGAGTTTGAGACATACTGTGGGGCTTTTTTTGAGATAGTTTCCGGATTTACAACGACGGGAGCCTCAGTACTTAAAGAACCGGCTAATTTGCCACATGGTGTGTTGTTTTGGAGAAGTTTCAGCCATTGGATAGGTGGTATGGGCGTTCTGGTATTTGTTATGATGATTATGCCTATGGAGAATGAAAACTCTATGCATCTTGTTAAGGCGGAAGTTCCGGGACCTGTTGCCGGTAAACTTGTACCACGTATGAAGAAAACATCTATGATTCTGTATGGTATGTATGCGGCGATGACAATTGTGTTAGTTGTTTTGTTGTTGTTTGGTGGTGTGAATCTTTATGATGCATTTTGTCTGGCATTCGGAACGGCAGGAACAGGTGGATTCGCAGTTAGTGCCGCGGGAGTTGCCGGATATGGAAGTGCTTATGTAGAAATTGTTATTGCGATTTTTATGATATTGTTTGGTGTCAATTTTAATTTGTATCATCTGATATTGTTAAAGAAGGTTAAAGATGCTGTAAAAAATGAAGAGTTATGGTGGTATTTAGGCTTTATAGGATTTGCTACAGTTACAATAGCCATTAATATATATAATACAGTTGAAAATGTTGGCACTGCGTTTAGACATTCATTTTTTCAGGTATCAAGTATCATTACTACAACAGGATTTGCTACGGTGGATTTTGATATGTGGCCGGAGTATTCCAAGCATATGCTTGTAGTACTTATGATAGTAGGAGCGTGTGCCGGTTCAACTGGTGGTGGTATGAAAGTTTCCAGAGTTATAATACTTGTGAAATCTTTTATCAATGAG
>JAFQIQ010000169.1 GCA_017397445.1 Lachnospira sp. | reverse complement strand
TTATTAATGAGACCTGAAATATTATATGTATTGGCAGTGGAAATAGCGGCTTCTGACAATAGAAAATTATCAAAAGTGTTTTTGACTAATAAATGGGACATAAAACTTTTTATGTCTTTTATGTTAAGTGAAATCATATATGTTCTCCATATTAATAAAATATATAGTTTTTACATAGGTGTAGTATGTAAAAACTATATATTTATATTAAAGGTGAATATACACAAAGTCAATATGATGTTTAAGATATTTTTTTGACTAGTTTTTCTGCCATATCAGTTAATTTGAATAGTATTACGGATATAATACAAAGTATTATGATTGACATCACAACCCAATCCATTTTGAAAACCTGGCTTCCGTATATTATAAGGTAACCCAGTCCTTTTCTGGCGGCAAGAAATTCACCGATTACAACACCTACAAGACATAAACCGATATTCACTTTCATATTACTGATTATGGTGTTTAAAGAGGCTGGTAATACGAGTTTCTTAAATATATCCAGTTTGCCGGCACCAAAGGTTCTCATTAATTTGATTTTTTCCGGGTCAGTTCCGGAAAATGCCGTGTAGATATTTAGTATAGTTCCAAATATTGCAATAGATATGGCAGTTACTATTATTGCTTTAGCATTATTGCCAAGCCACACTATAAGCATAGGAGCCAGAGCTGATTTCGGAAGACTGTTAAGGACAATAAGGTAGGGCTCCAGTACATCGGAGAGTGGTTTAAACATCCACAGAATGAGTGCGGCTCCAATTCCTAGTGTTACAATAAGGGCAAAACTAAAGAAAGTTTCGCCTAATGTTACTGTTATATGGCTAAAGATACTTCCATCGTTACACATTTTTATGAAGGTTTTCATTATTCTTGATGGCGAACTGAATACAAAAGAATTAATCCAGTCCAAACGGGCTGATATTTCCCACAAGGCAATAAAGCTTGTAAAAAGAAGAAATCTAAAGGCGGTAATTGTTACGGTATAATGTTTTAACTGTTTTATATATGCTTTTTGAAGTTCACTCATTGGACAGCTCCTTCCATATTTTGTTGAAGTAGGATGAAAATTCGGGTGCACAACGTGTAGTAAATGGTGTTCTTTCTTCTAAAGTTGTAACATTGATATCTATGATGTCACGTATTGTGCCGGGACGGGAGGTAAGAATAATTACTTTCTGAGCCATAGCTATGGCCT
The DNA here is from genome assembly GCA_017397445.1 of Lachnospira sp. Lineage (GTDB taxonomy): Bacteria > Bacillota > Clostridia > Lachnospirales > Lachnospiraceae > Lachnospira. The sequence goes on along the minus strand of JAFQIQ010000169.1, from coordinate 8,928 downwards.
CAGCTATGTCATGAGTTACAAGTATAGCTGTTTTTCCTTGTTCTTTGATGATTTTGTATATATCATCACCAACTTCAAGACGGGTCTGATAGTCCAATGCAGAAAAAGGTTCGTCTAATAGCAGAATATCGGGTTCTAAAGCTAAAGTGCGTATTAACGCTGCACGTTGTCTCATACCACCTGACAGTTGGGAAGGTTTGGCATTTTTAAAATTACCAAGACCGTAGGCTTCCAGTAAGTTGTTTACTAATTGCTTTTTTTTCTGAGTCAGTTCTTTACGGGTTTCCAACCCTAATAACACATTTTTATAAACGGTACGCCATTCAAAGAGATTATCACGTTGAAGCATGTAACCGATGCGGACTTCAGATTGGGACAATGGCTTGTTTTTAACATATATTTCACCTTTATCAGGTTTGGCAAGGCCGGAAACAAGTGACAGCAGTGTGGATTTTCCACAGCCGGACGGACCTACAATAGCAACGAAACTGCCTTCTTCAATATTTAGATTAACATCTTGAAGTGCCACTGTTTCGCCTTCTTTAGTGTGATATGAATAATTAACATTGGAAAGAGATAAAATATTCTTCATAACAGGGCTCCTAAAGTTTATAGAATAGTATATGCACAAAGTTGGCAAAAGGTTTATGGCCTATATTGCAAAATCTATGTGGGTATGATATTATCATTAAAATTTATGTGTAATTCAGAAACAGAAGAATTTAGGTGAGAATATGAAGAATTTTAATCAGATTATTGCAGGTTTGAATGATAAACATGTATTTATACAGACGCATAATTTCCCAGACCCGGATGCAATAGCCAGTGCATATGGTTTACAGGAATTGCTTAAGGCAAGAGGTATACAGTCTACTATATGTTATAAGGGACACGTGGATCATGGAAGTGCGGTTGCTATGGCACAGAAGCTGGACATAAAGATTGTGGAATATGCACAGGTAAAAGATATGGCAGAGTCGGCGGAGATTATTCTTGTTGATGCACAGAAAGGCAATGCTAATATAATAGATATGCCTGGGAATGAGGTTATGTGTATTGACCATCATCCTACATTTGAAAAGATAGATTATGTTTTTGAAGATATTCGCCCGGAAGTGGGAGCATGTGCTTCTATAATAGCAGAGTATTTCTTTAATAACGATATTACCATGAGTAGGGAGGTGGCTACAGCACTTCTTTATGGAATTAAAGTAGATACTGCTAATCTTACAAGAGGGGTGTCTGATTTGGATCTGGATATGTTTTACAGAATGTATAATATGGCAGATCATTATCTTATAACATCTATGGATAACAGTGCGCTCAGGTTGGAAGATTTAAGAGCTTATGAGATTGCGATTAATTCTATTGAAACATATGACAGGGTTAGCTTTGCGAGCGTGGGATATAACTGTCAGGAAGCATTGATTGCTTCTATATCGGATTTTATTATGATGTTAGATACGACTGACACTACGGTTGTATATTCCCTTAAAGAAGGTGGTATTAAACTTTCAATACGTACTATGGAAGAACTTAATGTGGGAAAAATAACTAATGACGCCTTGGAAGGTATTGGTAATGGCGGTGGACATGAGAATATGGCAGGAGGCTTTGTTCCATATGACGAGTCGGTAAGTTCACCTGTTAATAACAAAGAATATATCGATGAACTGGTTGCAGATATAAAGAAAAGATTTTTAGAAACAATTAATTCTTGTAAAAAGTTGTAAAATGTGTATAATATAGTAGTGAGTGCTACCATGGCTCAGTAGGTAGAGCAATTGATTCGTAATCAATAGGTCGCCGGTTCAAGTCCGGCTGGTAGCTCTTGAATTCCCCAAAGTTGTATATTCAGCTTTGGGGTTTTTTAGTCATCGGATGCTTAGCTGATGAATGTATAATTGATATGTATAAAAAAACTCAGAAGTATAATACTAACCATAACTAAGAATTATGCACAGGGAGGCGTTATGGGGAAGAAAGAAAGTTCTGAGCTTGAGGAAAAGAAAGATGCTAAGATAAATGAGTATGGTCAGGTTGTTCTGGAGAATAACAGGAAACACAAAAAGATACAATTAATGACTATTATTGGAGAAATTGAAGGGCATGATGTGTTGCCACCTACCAGCAAATCAACAAAATACGAACATATTCTGCCTCAGTTGGCCGCGATAGAGGATAATGATGATATTGGCGGAGTATTGTTTTTAATTAATACAGTAGGCGGTGATGTAAGTGCAGGACTTGCATTAGCAGAAATGATTGCCTCTATGTCCAAACCAACAGTATCTCTGGTGCTGGGGGATTCGCATAGTATAGGAGTGCCGCTGGCCGTGAGTACGGATTATTCATTTATTGCACCATCAGCTACAATGATTGTGCATCCTGTACGTATGAATGGTGTGATTATAGGAGCACCGCAGACTTTTGATTATTTTAAACTTATACAGGACAGAATAGTAAAATTTATATCCATCCATTCCAAAGTGCAAAAAGAGGAATTGGAGGCTATGATGATTAATACAGGTATTCTGACAAAGGACTTGGGAACTATACTTGTTGGGCAGGAAGCTGTGGATAAGGGGCTTATCAATTGTGTGGGAGGTATCAGTCACGCATTTGGCAAGCTGATGGAGCTTATGGAGGATAATAATGACTGAAGAAAAATATAGCTGCAATCTTTGTCCAAGAGGTTGCAATGTAGACAGGAAGGTAGAATATGGTTTTTGCGGTATGCCGGATGAGGTGCATATCGCAAGGGCTGCGTTACATATGTGGGAAGAGCCTTGTATATCCGGAACAGAGGGTTCAGGAACAGTCTTTTTCACAGGATGCACGCTAAGGTGCGTGTTTTGTCAGAATTATAATATTGCAGCAGGGAAAGTTGGGAAAAATATTTCAACTGACAGACTTTCAGAGATTTTTTTGGAGCTTCAGCAAAAAGGGGCAAATAATATTAATCTGGTGACACCTACCCATTACGTACCACAGATTGCAGTGGCACTAAGAAAAGCGAAGAAGGCAGGTCTTACAGTTCCCATAGTGTACAATACAAGCGGATACGAGAATGTAGAAACGCTTAAACAGCTCCAGGGGCTAATTGATGTTTACCTGCCGGATTTTAAGTATATGTCAAATGAATTGGCTGACAGGTATTCCAGAGCTAAAGATTATCCTGAAGTGGCTAAGCTGGCTTTGGAGGAAATGTATCGACAAACAGGACCGGCTGAATTTGATGATAGAGGAATGATGACAAGTGGTGTTATAGTAAGACACATGGTACTTCCTGGGCAAATAAAAGATTCTAAAACAATAATAAAATATCTATATGATGCATATGGCGATAATATCTATATGAGTATAATGAGTCAGTATACCCCTCTTTCGCATGTTTCAAAGTACCCTGAAATTAACAGGAAGATTACCGAAAAAGAGTATGATGAGGTTGTTGATTATGCAATTTCCCTTGGGGTCGAGTGCGCATTTATACAGGAAGGTGATGTTGCCAAAGAGAGTTTTATACCGGCTTTTGATGGTGAGGGTGTTTAAAGTTATTGCGTAAATTGGTAAAAAATATTATAATGAATAAAAATGTGTTCGTGAGGAGCTTATGGAGACAGCAGTTAATAAGATAGAGAAGAATAGAGCGCATATATGGCAGATAGCCTTTTTTTCACTTAATAACACATCAACCAATCTGTATCTTGCCATGATGGGATATGTGTCATATTATGCTAATGGTATAGCGGGAATAGGTGTCGTTGTTATATCCATGATACTTACCGGAATGCGACTTTTTGATGGTATTACGGATCCTATCATTGGCTATATAATAGATAAAACGAACGGAAGATATGGTAAGTTCAGACCGTTTATGGTTATAGGGTATGTGTTGCTGGCATTGAGTTCCTTGACATTGTATTATACGACACATTTGGTGCCACAGTATTTTAGAATTCCGTATTTTATACTTGTTTATTCTATATACATAATAGGGTATACGTTTCAGACAGCAGTTGTTAAGTCTGGACAGTCGGTTATTACCAACGATGTGTCACAAAGACCGTTAATAACTTTTTTTGATTCAACATTTATTATGGCAGCACATGGTGTAGTTGCGTTTTATGTTTCGGTGTATCTGATTGGAAAATATGGAAGCTTTAATAATGCACTTTTATTTGATGAATTTGTTACAACTGTGGTAATAGCATCAGGTGTATGTACTATACTTGCTGTTATAGGCATATGGCAAAAGGATAATGTTAGTAATTTTAAGCTTCAGGCAGTAGATGGTTCACAGGATAATATTAGGTTTAGGGATTATGTGACTATTATTAAGCATAATAGTCCAATAAGAATGCTTGTTATAGCAGCTGCATCCAATAAGTTTGCGTCTATGGTATACGGACATGCAACAGTGCTTGTTATGTTGTATGGAATACTTATGAATAATTATGCTTTGGCAGGTGTTATTGGATTGATTGTAGGAATTCCTAATCTGGGAATAATATATCTGGGTATAAAGTATGCTCAGAAGGTTGGACAGAAGAAAGCAATGATAGTAGCTACATGGCTTGCTATATTTTTTCAGACATTATTGATGCTTATGATGATTTTCTGTGATTTGACAGAGGTCTCATTAAAGAAAATTAATCTTGTAACAATAGTGTTTCTCATAGTGTTTATGGCACTTAACGGATTTAAGTCTATAACTAACAATATAGTAGTACCTATGATTGCTGATTGCACAGATTATGAATATACTGTGAGCGGACATTTTGTACCGGGAATTATGGGAGCATTATTCTCTTTTATAGATAAGTCATTTTCTGCATTGGGAACAGGATTTGTGGGAATAGCATTATCTGCAATAGGGTTTTCTAAAGTGTTTCCACAGGTTGGCGATGCATTAACACCGGAACTTAAGTGGATGACAATATTTTTCTATTGTGTAATACCGATTTTAGGATGGCTTATAACTATATTTGTTATGAAGTATTACAAATTGGATAAGAAAGCTGTGGCAGATATGTATGCTGACAAGTATGCAGCTAAAGATGTATGATATTATATAAGACGAAGTGACTGGACAGATGGAGGCAACGATGGATATTAGTAAAGGCAATGTTACAAGATTGGGAAGTAACCGTGACGGCAAGGGGTATAATTTTGCTCTTGCAAGCGAGTCAGGGGAAGTTACGTTGCATATATATGATAGCGGATTAAAATTAAAAAATAGTCTGGTTATGGATCAGGCTTATAAGACGGGCAATGTCTTTGCGTGCAGGATAAGCGGTGTATCTCTTGAGAAGGCGTATTATTCATATGAAATTAACGGAACACATTATGTAGACCCATATGCAAAGACAATTACAGACTGTGAACAGTTTGGAATTGAGAAAAAAGATGCGTTGTACGTTAGCCGTGTAGTACTTGATGATTATGACTGGGAAGGGGACAGTCCTCTTAATATTGCCTACGAAGATTGTGTGTTTTACAAAATGCATGTAAGAGGTTATACAAAGAGTAAATCTTCAGGAGTGAGGGCAAAAGGTACATTTGCAGGTATAATAGAAAAAATACCCTATATGAAATCTCTCGGCATAACAACGGTTGAGCTTATGCCTGCGTATGAATTTGACGAGCTGGGACGTTTTGCACAATTGCAGGAAAAAGAAACTTCACAGGGGATATATGCCTCTATTCCAATAAAAACACCGGTTAATTATTGGGGGTATGTAAGTGGATTTCACTTTGCTCCGAAAGCTGCCTATACGAAGATTGCTGCAAAAAAATCAGATTATACTGCAGAGTTTAAGGATTTGGTGAAAACACTTCATAAGAATGGATTGGAAGTTGTTATGGAGATGTTTTTTGATAGAGAAACACCGGATATGGTACTTGACTGTATCAGATATTGGGTGACGCAGTATCATATTGATGGTGTGCATTTGTATGGTTCTACAGTTAGTTTGGAGATGGCGGCAGCGGACCCGGTTCTTTCTCATACAAAGATTATTACTGTTTATTGGGATGGTGCTATGGGAAGCATTAAACATATGGCTAATTATAATGATGGTTTCCTTAAAACAGTCAGATGTTTCTTAAAGGGGGATGAAAATCAGCTGGCGGATTATGTGAGATTGTGCAGAGACAATCCTGCGCAGAGTGCCAATATTAATTATATAACTAATCATAATGGCTTTACTTTAGCTGATATGGTAAGCTATGAGCGTAAGCACAATGAGGCTAATGGAGAGAATAACCGCGATGGAGATAATTTTAATTATACATGGAATTGTGGTGAGGAAGGTAGCAGTCGTAAAAAGCGAATAGTAACCTTAAGAAGGCGTCAGGTTAAAAATGCCTTGATGATGCTTATGTTTTCGGCAGGAACTCCACTTATTATGGCAGGGGATGAGTTTGAGAATTCACAGGAAGGTAATAACAATCCGTATTGTGTGGATAGTGAAGTGAGTTGGGTGAACTGGAAGAATAACAATTCTGCAAAGGAACTTTTAGGGTTTGTCAAACAGCTGATTGCATATAGAAAGAGTAATAAAATACTTCATATGCCGGAAAGACTGATAGCATCCGATTCTGTGTCATGTGGTTACCCGGATGTTTCATATCATGGCAGTAATGCATGGTATAATGCTTGTGAGAATTTTGACAGGCATGTAGGGATTATGTATTGTAGCAATTATGATAAAGAAACAATTGCCGGAGAAGATTATAAGCTTATATATATTGCTTACAATATGCACTGGGAACAGCATGAATTAGCGTTGCCTAAACTTCCGTTAGGATGTGAATGGAACGTTGTTATGTGTTCTGATAAAGAACTTACGGCAGTGAATATTAAGGATGATAAGACTGTTTTAATAACACCTAGGTCTGCGGCAGTTATAGAGGCTGTAATAAAAACTGAAAAACCTAAAAGAAAGTCAGTTAAAAAGGTAAGTAAAAATGGAACTAAGTAAGGAAAAAGAGTTGGAACAGATGATTCAGGCACTTGAGAACTGTGAGAAGGTAAGACGTGCCGGAAGTGTTGATAAAAGGGGCCATATTACAATCAGTAATACTGATGAGCAGTTAAAGTCCAATAATATCAATATAAGTCTTAATCATGTGATGGAGTATTATATATATGCTACATTTTTTAATCCGAAGGATGCAGTTGAGGTAAGCGACAGGCCATATGGACGATATTTTAGGGAATATGGTGATTTGCTAATGTCAAAGGAGCGTTTTAAGGCGGCAGAGGCTGCATATAAAGACGCTATAAGTTGGAACCCTGTGGATTTGGACTCTATTCTTGGACTTGCAGAATGTTATAAACATCTTAATATGCTTGAAAGATACCTGATTGTTACGAAGGAAGCCTACAGATATTGTTGTACAAGAGCAACGATGGCACGCTATTACAGAAATATGGGATATTACTATGTCAGTAAGTATGAACCGGAAGTGGCGAGATGTTGTTATCTGTATAGTAATATTTACTTCCATACGGACAATGCGGACAGCGAACTTAAGTATCTGGAAGAGGCTCTTAAGGATAAGACACCAGATATGACAATAGCACAGATGCAGGAGGTGTTTAAAGAAAAAGATATTGAGCCGGGACCGAATCCTGATACAATAGGAATTGTGTATCGGGTAGGTGAGCTTATGATGGAAGATAAGGAATATGCATTGGCTAGGGACTGTTTTTCTATAGTTTATGATATAACAAGGGAGGAACAGTTAGAGAAACTTTTGGATGAATTGGAGAGTATAGTAGGTGGAGGTGATAACCGGTGATACCGTTACTTGCAAAAAATGCCGTGAAAGTTAAGTCGGGATTTACAACAGCCTGTATGACAGGAAATTATGAGTGTGCATATGCTTTGGGAATTGTGACGGCGGCAGCAGGACTTGAGAAGGAGCAGGAAATAACAGACATTGTTCAGTTACATAGGATGGTGCTTGAGAAGATTGTGAATTATGAACCTGAAGGAGATAATATGGTACGTCTCCTTGAGATGTTAAGAGAATATGAGCCATCAGAAAAGTGTGATGAACAGATGCAAGAGCTTTATTATGTAGGATTTGATGATAAAAAACTATAAAAATGGTTGGTTTATTATTGAAAGTTTACAAAAATGAAGTCTTTTGGTTGACTTTTAGATTGTTATATCGTATATTTTATTAGGTAATTTAAAACTCTATGTAAGGTGGATGTTATAATATGATACAGATGGTTGAAGTTGCAGATATAGAAAAAACTCACAGTAATCCTGTTGCAGAGTTGGTTCAGACTGCATGCAAATTTGAAAGTCACATTACAATTCAGTGTGATGGAAAGTACATCAATGCGAAGAGCCTTATGGGTATGATGGCTTTTGGTCTTCGCAAGGGACTTAAAGTAGAGATATCAGCTGACGGTGTGGATGAGGCACAGGCAGTAGATACAATAAAGGAGTTTTTAGCTAGTTAAGCTAACAGACGAGGAGGTAAATCATAATGGCAAAAGAAACAGTTAAGGCAGTTGCAGAGGTTGAGGCAGTTGAGGTTACAGCAGCAAAGGTAGAGAAGGAAGTTAAGGCAGAGAAGAAGACAACAGCTAAGAAGGCTACAACTGCAAAGAAGACAACAAAGAAGGCAGAGACAGAAACAGCAAAGGCAGAGAAGAAGACAGCTGCAAAGAAAGCTACAACAGAGAAGAAGTCAACAAAGAAGGCAGCAGCTAAGGTTGAGATGTTCCTTCAGTACAATGACAATCAGCTTGATGAGGCTGCTTTGTTAGAGCGTGTAAATGATGATTGCAAGGCTCAGGGTGTTGAGGCTAAGGAGTTAAAGCTTTACTTAAAGCCACAGGACAATGCATGTTACTATGTTGCTAATGGCACTGTAGCAGGTAAGGTAGACTTGTTCTAATCT
>JAFQIQ010000168.1 GCA_017397445.1 Lachnospira sp. | reverse complement strand
TTACCGCTTGGCGACAGCCCAGTATGGCCGCCCTCCGGCGAAATAATGCACACGCTCCTCTTTCGAGGAGCGGGCACATCAAAAAAATGGGGTGGATGAGGGGATTCGAACCCCCGGCCTTCAGAGCCACAATCTGACGCGCTAACCAACTGCGCTATACCCACCATATCCTGTTCACTCAAGCTTGTTATTCACTTAAGCGTATCTATGAGTAGTACCCATAAACAAAAAGAATGTGCTATGCACATTCTACGCGCGCGAGCGTAATTGCAAAGCAATTAATTTCCTCTACGCGAGCTGCGCATCCTTGCGGAGCATTTTATTTAACAGGGAACGAAGTTTCCTGTTAAATAAAAAAAGTGTGCCCGGGGGGATTCGAACCCTCGACCCACGGCTTAGAAGGCCGTTGCTCTATCCAGCTGAGCTACGGACACACAAGAGCGGGTGATGGGAATCGAACCCACGTATCTAGCTTGGAAGGCTAGTGTTCTACCATTGAACTACACCCGCATGTTTTATTTAATTGATCGGGGTGACAGGATTCGAACCTGCGACCTCTTGATCCCAAATCAAGCGCTCTAGCCAAACTGAGCCACACCCCGATGTATGTGTTCTTGCGTCGTGTCTTGTGCAGTACCGCAACGCAAGAATGATTATATTACATACCTAAGATAATGTCAACACCTTTTTTAAAATTTTTTCAAAAAAATTTAAATCACATCTTAGAGACCACTCATATTCAGCTCTGCCTCTTCTTTCAAGGTATAATGAACCTCATTATTATCATCAATCTCCATAATAATATATGTACATATAAAACCTGATTGTCGCGGAAACGAAAGGCTTCCCGGATTAATAAGCGTTATTTCGTCTCCTATATCTATTACAGGACGATGTGTATGCCCAAACATAACTATATCAAAGCCTCTAGCTATTCCCTCTTTTTTGATTGTAGCAAGATCAAGAGATACATAATAATTATGTCCATGGGTAATCAGCACCTTTCTTCCGGCTATATCCAATTCCTGTTCTCTGGGAAGTCTAGAACCAAAATCACAGTTTCCCGGAACAAAATACACAGGACAGTCTGCCATACCTTCTATAGCCTCCTCGTCGCCTTCGAAATCACCAAGATGAATAAGCATATCAATATCGCCCTCTTTAGAAAGCGCTGACATAAGATTACCTAACTTTCTATGGGTATCACTAATTATCATTATCCTTTGCATAAGTCACCTCTTTACATATACTTTTCCAGCTTGTCTTTCATAAGACGCAATGCTTTACCTCTATGGCTGATTGCATTCTTCTCTTCTGCCGTAAGACTTGCGGAAGTCTTTGCCATATCCGGCAGATACAATATAGGATCATATCCAAATCCATTCTCTCCATCCATATGATATGCTATTATACCTTCCATAGTCCCTCTTGTAGTAAGCTCTGTCCCATCAGGAAAAACCGCAGCTATAACGCAAACAAACCTGGCACTTCTGTCATCGCCCTTCAAACCTTCCAGTCTGTCGATAATTGCCTGATTCTTAATATCATAGGAAGTATCATATCCCATAAATCTGGCAGAATACACCCCAGGCTCCTTATTCATAGCATCTACTTCCAATCCCGAATCATCTGCTATAGTGAGACAGCCCGTATGTTCCATAACGACTCTTGCCTTTATCAAAGCATTTTCTTCAAATGTGGTGCCATTCTCGTCAATATCAATATTAACACCGGCTTCTTCCATGGTTACAATCTCCAAATCCGGATTGTCAAGAATCTGGCGCACTTCCTTTATCTTTCCTTTGTTATTGGACGCAAGTATTATTCGCATCGTAACTCCTCCTGTAGTTATATCACATATCTATTTTACATCGTTTGTGTACATTTTCAAGCAAATATTACAAGATTTTGAGCTTTCTACATTTTCCCAAACTCTTCCAAGATAACTTATATATCCCTCGCCATCGTCAAGAATAACATTCTTGGTACTTTTTCCGGCCCGATATTCTATGGCAATTGGTCTTACCTCATCGGGTGTGGTAATCTTAATCACAACCGCATACTTCTTTCCTGCTTCTGTTTTAATTGCAGTATTAAGATCCACGGTATAAAAACCGGCGTTCATAAAACTTCCGCTCTGTATCAGCCTTCTCTTGTTAAGGGAACTTGCATCCGTAAAATCTTCTACTACATATATCTCATAAGATGTATTTTTGCCTGTTGCGTAAAAGCCTACTGCCTTAATTTCCTCTGCCTTTTTTGAAGTATAAGCATTGGCAAACCACGCTGTATCTTCCTCATACCCCAGCTGACCTACCCAGCCGCACAAATCGCTCTGGTATATATTATCATAGTTATCCTCATCTTCCACTCCTGTGTAAGCAACACTGTGAATTCCTATATTAGAATCATAATAAGAAACATAAAACAGACCATTCTCTCCGAACTCTTTCCCCCAGCTGTTAGCACATATAAATGCACCATTAGCCTCTAAAGGCACACTAAAATTATCTTTTGAATAATTGTCATCCCAGCCCACAATAACTACATCATGATTAGGTTTTTGTGTTCCAATATAACAATATGCACTGGTCTTAGCATTATAGTACCAGGATGTCTGTCCTGCTTTACTCATGGATGTATATAGCGAAGATTCCACTCCTCCCTGTAAAAAAACTGCTCTCTTGATAGCTTCAATATTCTTGCTTTCAAGAATCTGAGCCTCCTGCACATGAATTACCGCTTCAGCTTCCCTATTAACAATACCGTCTCCGTACGGATCTGCCGCTTCAAGAACCGGCCCCTTCCATGATGTCAAATAAGCTATGGCCTGCGTATAATCTCCGCCTTCATAGACACTTGACGAGTAGCCATTATTCCCCACCATATTATCCACAGACAGAGATAACTTTTCCTCCGGCATTCTTGTACTTTCAACAGCCGTTATCGCCGCTGCAGCCCAACATGTACTATAGTTTCCCTGATTCTTTATATCCGGCAGTCTTCCCACGTCACCATAACTATATCTGGACGGCAGATAATTCTCTGATGTTGAGTTCGCCAGCTGCAACGTACTTTCATTGGCAATCCAGTTATATGCATATCCAAAGCCTTTTTCCAACACCTTGGAATTAACATAATAATCACCATCAACCACTTTCATCCCCGATTCTAACTCTACGCTGCTGTCATTGACATATATGGCATGAGAATCCTTTTGTACCTCAACTACAGTATTACCTTTCTGTAACTGTAAATATGTCTCATTAACATAATTAATGGCACATTTAAACACATTAGGAAATATCTTAACCGGTATCATAATATTCATATCATTGCCCATATAAAGGTGATACTTATTAAATTGAACCTTTACACCATCCACAACAAGACTTAAATGGTCACCATTAATATCCGTAGATATAACCTCTTTCCACTCCTGCGGTCTGTCTTCCGGACGTATCGTTACTTTTCCCAGCGCAATCCCACTATCTTCAACAATCACATTAAGAAGATATATTATAAAAATCATCAAAAAGCATATTAATGCCAGATATATTTTTCTATTCTTCAAGTTAACCCTCTCTCTTTGGCGGCTTAGGTCCTAAAAATGAATAAAAGTACGTTTTTAACATACCATTATATATCTTTCTATTCTTATCTGCCTTTCTGCCAAAATACTTTTCTGTATCTTCATATGATGTAATAACATAAGCCGACCATCCGTCAAGCTTTGAAAATTGTCTTCCTAAAGCCGTATAAATCTCAGGAAGCGCTTCCTTTTCTTCCAGTCGCTCACCATAAGGCGGATTGGTTATAACAAATCCGTATTTCTTAGGATGACTAAGCTCTGCTACTGCTCTTTTCTGAAAATGTATCAGCTTGTCCACGCCTGCATTAACCGCATTCTGTCTGGCTATCCTGATAACATTCTCATCTAAATCAAACCCCTGAATATCTGTTTCTATATTAAGATTAACAAGGTCATTAGCTTCTGAAACAGCTTCATACCATTCCTTCTTCGGTGTGATATTAGCCCACTTTTCAGCCGTAAACTCTCTATTCATACCAGGTGCGATATTGGCCGCAATCATAGCCGCCTCTATAGGAAATGTACCGCTTCCGCAAAACGGATCCACAAGTATTCTGTCCTTATTCCATGGTGTAAGCTTTATTAGGGCTGCCGCCAAACACTCAGATATTGGCGCCTTTCCCGCCATCGGACGGTACCCTCTTTTGTGTAATGAGTTCCCTGTTGTGTCAAGACCAATTGTAACCGTATCCTTTAATATATTAACTCTTATAGGATACGACACTCCATCCTCTTTAAACCAGCCTACTCTGTACTTTGTTTTAAGTCTTTCAACTATAGCTTTCTTCACAATCGACTGTATGTCCGAACTGCTAAAAAGCTTACTGTTAACAGAATTAGCTTTAGTTACCCAGAATTTACCGTCAACAGGTATAAACTCCTCCCAAGGCAGATCTTTGGTCTTATCAAAAAGCTCTGTAAAAGTAACAGCTTTAAACTGTCCTACTTTAATTAACACTCTCTCCGCTGTTCGCAGATTCACATTCGCCCTGCAAATAGCTTCTGCATCCCCCTCAAATGTGACCTTGCCGTCTTCCACTGAAACTATATCATAGCCCAGATCATATATTTCTTTTTTTAACACTGCCTCTAATCCAAAGTGACATGGTGCAATTAATTCATATGTATTCATTCTCAATTCTCCATTTCATATCAATATAAATATATTAAGGCCTGCCAGGATTAATGTCAACCTTTAACGAGGTTTACGCCTCTATACCTGCTTATCCCGCCAACTACAGATTTAACATTGTATCCCAGTCTTGTCATTCTCACACATATAGCCAGGCTGCTAGAACCCCTGTGGCAATAAAATACAATAGTTTTGTTAATATCCAGCTCAAATCCATCAATAGTTTCAATCTTTCGCTTCATCTTTCCTACAGCATCCAATTTTCTATCAAGTATATTATATGGTATATTTACAGCTCCTCTTATATGTCCTTTTCTATAATCCACAGGTTTTCTCAAATCAACAATTATTATATCGCCATTTCCGACGAAATTATCAAGCTTTTCTGCACTAATATATTCAAATCCCATAACATTTTCTTTCTTACCTGTTTATAATTATATTATTCAGAAAAAATATCGATGCCACTTAGTATTCTAAGTGACACCGACATAATCATTTACTTACTAATTACAATTAATAGTTGCAGTTGCTTGCATTTGATGCATTGCTTGCGTTTGTTGCTTTGTTTGATGACTTGTTTGAAGCCTTATTAGAAGACTTATTAGAAGACTTGTTAGAAGCATTGCTTGCATTTGTTGCATTTGATGCATTGCTTGCATTAGTAGAGTTTGATGAATAATTCTTTGCCATAATAACATCCCCCTTGAAAATAAACTTTGGATTTAACAATCCACAACCTATTATGTCATCTGTAGCAAAAAATATTCTAATAACTTGCTTTATACATATTTTGGTTTATAAAAATGTCTTCCTGCGAGGCACATTATTACAAAAACTGCAAAAATTCCAAATACAATCGCAATGCGATACGGAAATGCATATAACATCTGGAACCAGTAAAACATTATGGCAGAAAGCTCTACCGCCACAAGAATCGCAAACATCAGAATATAACCAATAATCTTTAATAATAATCTTACAGCACTATTAATTTTGCTGTCACTTGTATGTTTACGATTGGCAATACGCAACTTCAGCTGCGGCGATGCAGTTTCCGCTTTGCATCCGAAATATGGCGATTTAAAGCCCGTTATCGGTCCAAGCACTCCCATCATATTAAACGCCATAAAAATTACTATATTGCCCAATAAAAGCTCCGGAAATGCCACCTTGTGATACATATCTATGGTATGATTTGTACCCTCCATAAAAACTGCCACATAATCATTATAGAATACAGTTTGTATCACAGCTCTTATAAGCCCCAACACAAAACTGTGAATCATAACTATAATAATCTGACTTTTGTAAAATCTTTTCCTGCTATAAGCAAAATTAGTATAAAATCCCAGTTCATCCACCGGTCTTACAGCCAGTGCAAAAATATTAAAAACTAACATATCAAAGGCCAATGTAAATGTATCATCCGACATAAAGAGATATAATGCTATCCAAAACACAAGCACAACTGCCGTAACCATTATTGTTAAAGGCAACTCTCTTTTTATTCTATAAATCAAATATCTGTCCATCACACTATATCTCCTTTCTTCCAATCTTTCAAAGACGCATATGCCAACAAAACATTTACAATTAACAATACAATGCAATACACATTAACATAATTGTCAAGCTGCATATTCAATGCCACAACTGCAAATACCGCCAATAGTGGAATTCCAAACAGGCCAAACAGTAATATTCCTGCAACTATCAGATTCTTACCTACAGTACCTTTAGTCGTTCCCATAAATGCCGTTGCCAGTACAACCAATATTATAAACATTAGTTTTAAAAATAACTGAAACCAACTACTGTTATTTATTTTCAACCAATATCCCATAACGCAATACAGTGTAAATGCCACCAAACTAATGCCTGCAGTTATTTTGGATATAAGAAAATACTCATATCTTTGGTTGGCTTTCCTGCTATATATAAATGCCTTTCTAAAGCAGCTCCTGTCAAAATGCTGCCAACACAAAACAAAAGCAGTTCCGCTACATATAGCAATAAAAAACAACAAATTCCCCTTAATTAAATCCATATTGCCTCCTTTTAAGCTCCCCACTCCTTAGGTTCTTCCTCTGTCAATCCTATAAACAACTCCTGCAATGACATCGTAGATATAGTAAAACCTTCTGACTTTAATTTCTCTATATCACTTTCATTCATAGAATCGTAAACCAGATACTCTGTAACAGCTCCAGCCTTATTCTTTGCTATTACATTCTTCCCTGCAAAAGCCCCTTCATTATCAGTTCTT
>JAFQIQ010000167.1 GCA_017397445.1 Lachnospira sp. | reverse complement strand
TGGAACTGATGATCCGGTCCTCGTCCACATGGCCCGCTTCCACCGGATAGGTTTCCACAGTGCGTCCGTCGCGAATAACGGTAACCGCATCGGAGATCGCCGCAATTTCGTTCAGCTTGTGGGAAATCATGATGCAGGTGATATCCTTGCTCTTCAAATCCCGCATCAGTTCTACTGGCACCGGTCACGTGAATCCGCTCACCGGTGGTTTTGAAGATTGCCTCATCCAACACATTTTCTATAGTTGGCGCATTAGGCTGAATCTGCCAACCGCTGTAATTCGTTCCGTCATATGCCACTGTCAGCTTGATTCGTTTCATACGCTCCTCCTAAATCATTCCCGGTCGAAGTACTTTAATGGCAATCATTCCTGCAAGGTATGCAAACATCACTATGTATGCAATGTAGTCATTTTTCTTGTACTTCAAAGGCTTCATCTTAGTTCTGCCCTCTGATCCGTGATAACATCTGGCCTCCATAGCCATAGCCAGCTCATTGGCCCTTCTGAACGCCGATATAATAAGCGGCACAAGGATTGGTACCATCGCCTTTGCCTTCTTAATAAGTCCACCGTTATCGAAATCGGCACCTCTTGCCATCTGTGCTTTCATTATTTTGTCAGTTTCTTCTATGAGAATCGGTATGAATCGTAGTGCAATTGACATCATCATGGCGATTTCGTGAACCGGCACCTTTATTATCTTAAGAAATCCTAAGCCCTTTTCCAAGCCGTCTGTCAGATGATTTGGCGTTGTGGTAAATGTCATAAGAGACGAACCGACGATTAAGTACATAAGACGCACTACCATAAATGCCGCTGTGTATATACCCTCTTTGGTTATCTGAAGTTTCCAGATGGTTAACACCACCTCGCCTTCCGTCAGAAACAGGTTAAACACTGTACTGAACAGAATAAGTACCACCACTGCTCTGAGTCCTTTTATAATAAACTTTAACGGTACTCGCGAAAGGCCTATAACCATTGCTAAAAATGCTGTGGCACCAAGATAGAGCCACACATTTTTCCCAAGAAACAGTGATATGATGAATACTAATGTTCCCATAAGCTTTACGCGAGGGTCAAGGTCATGTATCACTGACTTGGTCTGATAATATTGCCCAATAGTAATATCTCTAATCATTCTAATCTACATTCCTTTTCTAACTGCTCTCAGCACACTCTCTTTTGCCTCCTCCACAGTTATGGCTGTGGTGTCAACATTTATCCCTGCCTGCTTCAAATCATTCATAATATAGGTGACCTGCGGCGCTGCAAGACCTATGGCCTCCAGCTCCCTATAATGAGTAAATATATTCTTTGGTGTATCGTCATATGTGAGAACTCCATCGTTCATAACGATAATTCTGTCAACATAGTTCGCTACATCTTCCATGCTGTGAGAAACCAGTATTACTGTAATCCCCATCTCTTCATGTAATTTCTTTACGCAGTCCAATATCTCATCTCTGCCCTTAGGATCAAGACCTGCTGTTGGCTCATCAAGTATAAGCACTTCCGGTTTCATGGCAAGAACACCTGCTATTGCCACTCTTCTCTTCTGTCCTCCCGAAAGGTCAAATGGCGACTGATAAAACAGTTCTTCAGGTATGCCCACCATTCTTAATGCCTCAAACGCCCTTAATTCTACATCTTTCTTTGAAAGTCCCAGATTCTTAGGACCAAAACATACATCCTTGAATATGTCTGTTTCGAAAAGCTGATGCTCCGGATATTGGAATACTAAACCGACCTTGCTTCGCAAGTCTTTCATATTGTAGTCTTTGTCGTATATATCCTGACCATTGTAGTATATGGTGCCGGATGTTGCCTTTACAAGGCCGTTAAAATGCTGTATAAGCGTTGATTTGCCGGAACCGGTATGACCTATAAGTCCTACAAATTCACCGTCTTCTATGGCAAGACTGACATCTTTTAAGGCATGTCTCTCAAATCCGGTTCCTATCTCGTATGTGTAATTAATCTTATCAACTATTAATGACATGGTTACCTCTTTATAATTAGTCATCGGGTGCTTATCAGGCACTCATCTGTTAAACCAGTTTCAAAAGGCTCGCAGTTAACTCTTCCTTCATCAGTATTCCGGATGGAATGCTAAGCCCGGCTTTCTTTAACTCATATGCCAGTTCTGTTACCTGCGGAACATCAAGCCGGAGACTCTTTAATCTCTCTACTTCCGTGAATATCTGTCTCGGCGTGCCTTCCATCACTACTTTGCCCGCATCCATCACAAATACTCTGTCCGCATCTATTACTTCTTCCATATAATGTGTAATAAGCACTACCGTCACATGCTCTTTTTCATTGAGCTCATGCAGTACTCTGATTACTTCTTTTCTTCCCGATGGGTCCAGCATGGCTGTCGGCTCATCTAAGATAATGCACTTAGGTTTCATTGCCACAATTCCTGCTATTGCCACACGCTGCTTCTGACCGCCTGAAAGTTTATTCGGCGATGCATTTCTAAACTTTGTCATTCCAACTGCCTCAAGACTCTTAGCAACACGCTCCCATATCTCTTCTGTTGGAACTCCTATATTTTCAGGGCCAAAGCCCACTTCTTCCTCAACTAATGTACATATTATCTGATTGTCCGGGTTCTGAAATACCATTCCCGCAGTCTGTCGGATATCAAGCACTTTGTCATCATCCTTAGTATCCATTCCGTCAACCCAGACCGAGCCCTCCGTAGGCATAACTAATGCATTAATATGCTTCGCAAATGTGGATTTACCGGAACCATTATGCCCCAGTATGGCTATGAATTCACCTTCTTTAAACTCAACACTGACATTATCCACTGCCGTGTTGATACCCTCCACATTGTCATTCTCATCACGTCTTATATATTCAAATGTAAGATTCTCTGTCTTTACAATTCCCATAAAAATCTCCGTTTTTAATAAAGCACTTTACGTGTGGGGCGGAGTGAGTTTTCTGCTCCATCCAACACGTGCTTCATCAATATCCTCGCTTTTTTTGAAAGTGTTTCAAGGGGCGTGGCACATAGTTATATCTGTGCGCCTGCGAAGGATGTTAGATTTTCTTAATGTTTTGCTTGAGTATTAGCAATTCGGCAACATGGATGTTGCCGAAAGGCTTAACTGAGCCATGGATGGCGAATTTAAGCCGGTTGCATTATCAATAGATAATTGTAACAAAACATTTAGAAAATCTTACATCCGAAGAACGAAGCATAGATATAACTATGTGCCACGCCCTAACTCTTACACTTTAACAAAAAAGCGTGGATATTAAGTTCTCCTAATATCCACGCCTAAAAGCACCTTAAATTATACTAACTCAAGAAGTACTTCCATTGCAGCATCGCCTTTTCTCAAACCGATCTTTACGATTCTTGTATAACCACCCTGACGGCCAGCATACTTTGGAGCGATCTCATCAAATAACTTGTTTGTAAGGTCTACAACCTTTGTGTTTCTCTTCTTACCAGCGTTCTCTGTTGGAACCTCTGTTACCTTGTAGAGAACCTTATCCATCTGCTTTCTAGCATGAAGTCTTGAAGGCATATCCTTCTTGATTTCCTTCTCAACTGTATCGTAAACAGTAACCTTCTTACCATCTACAACTTCCTTAACTCTCTTGCCTGTAGCGTCCTTCTTTGCTACCTTTGCAGAAACAGTAACTGTCTCATAGTTATCCATCTCCTTAACTGCAAGTGTGATGAGCTTCTCAGCTATCTTCTTAACTTCCTTAGCTCTAGCCTCTGTTGTAACGATCTTACCGTTCTCAAACAAAGCTGTAACCTGGCTTCTGAGTAATGCCTTTCTCTGGCTTGAATTTCTACCGAGCTTTCTATACTTTGCCATTATATAATCCTCCATTTGTAACACGCATACATGCTCATACGGACTTACTGTATGCGTGTCTTAATCTACAAATTCTTTTAATTACTGCGGTACATTTACTTTAGTAAAATGCGTTCTCCGCCCTATCTATTAGTCCTCGTTCGGACTTAAGCTCAAACCTAATTCTTTGAGCTTTCCAAGCACCTCATCAAGAGACTTCTTACCAAGGTTACGAACCTTCATCATATCATCAGGTGTCTTGTTGCAAAGCTGTTCAACTGTATGTATTCCAGCTCTCTTAAGACAATTGAATGAACGTACTGACAACTCAAGGTCTTCAATGTTCATTGACATAACCTTTGTTGACTCATCTTCTAATGGTTCGCTCATAACCTCTACTCTTGATGCACTCTCTGAAAGGTTGATAAATACTTTCAAGTGCTCGCTAAGAACCTTAGCTGCAAGGCTTAATGCCTCTTCCGGAGCTATTGTTCCGTTAGTAAATATATCAAGTGTAAGCTTATCAAAATCTGTATCCTGACCAACACGTGTGTTAACAACTGACATATTAACACGCTCAACTGGTGTATAGATTGAGTCTACAGCGATTTCACCAACAACCATGCTGTCGTTCTTGTTCTTCTCAGAACTGATGTAACCTCTGCCGTTTCTGATTGTAAGCTCCATAACGAGCTTGCAGTCATCGCCACCGTTTAAGTGAGCAATTACGAGATCAGGGTTAACGATTTCGATATCTGAATCTACCTGAATATCGCCTGCTGTTACTACGCCCTCGCCTGATGCGTCGATGTGTGCCACAACTACGTCAGTTGAGCTTCCGTTATTCTTAATCGCAAGTTGCTTGATGTTCATGATTATCTCAGTAACATCTTCTTTAACACCCGGAATTGAACTGAACTCATGAAGTACGCCTTCAATCTTAACACTGCTTACTGCAGTACCAACTAATGATGAAAGCATGATTCTTCTAAGTGAGTTACCAAGTGTTAATCCGTAACCTCTTTCAAGTGGTTCTACTACAAATCTTCCAAACTTGCCATCAGATGACTGTTCAACCATCTCTATCTTTGGCATCTTAAAATTAAAATCTGCATCAACCATGTATAGCCCCTCCTTTATTGGGTTTTAAACCTTTATAGGTTAATTAAGCTTTATTCAGATTACTTTGAATACAACTCGACGATAAGCATCTCGTTAACTGGAACGTCGATGATTTCTCTTGTAGGTACAGAAACAACCTTACCCTTAAGAGCATCAGCGTCAGCCTCAAGCCACTCTGGAACAAGTCTTCCGTTTGTTGACTCAAGAACTTCCTTATATCTTGCAGATGACTTTGACTTCTCTCTGATTTCGATTACGTCGCCAGCCTTAACAAGGTATGAAGGGATGTTGATGCACTTGCCGTTTACTAATACATGCTTGTGATCTACGATCTGTCTTGCTTCCTTTCTTGTTCTTGCAAAACCTAATCTGAAGATAACGTTGTCAAGTCTGAGCTCGAGCATAACCATGAGGTTCTCACCTGTCATACCCTTCATCTTCTCAGCCTTCTTGTAATAATTTCTGAAAGGCTTCTCTAATACGCCATAGATGAACTTAGCCTTCTGCTTCTCTCTCAACTGGAGACCGTACTCGCTAATCTTTCTGCCGGCATTCTTTGCCTTTCTCTTTGACTTCTTATCTATTCCTAAATAAATAGGATCCATATCAAGAGATCTACATCTCTTGAGCACAGGTGTTCTATTAACTGCCATTGTAATTCTACCTCCTAATTAAACTCTTCTACGCTTTGGTGGACGACATCCGTTGTGTGGTACCGGAGTAACATCCTTGATACTTGTAACTTCAAGACCGCAAGCTGAGAGCGCACGAATAGCAGCCTCTCTACCTGAACCAGGTCCCTTTACCATAACGTCTACAGACTTTAATCCGTGAACTAAAGCAGCCTTTGTAGCTGTCTCAGCAGCCATCTGTGCAGCATAAGGAGTTGACTTCTTAGAACCTCTGAAACCAAGTCCACCAGCACTTGCCCATGATAAAGCATTGCCTTCTGCATCAGTTAATGTAACGATTGTATTGTTAAAAGAAGACTGAATATGTGCCTGTCCTCTCTCTACATTTTTCTTAACACGCTTCTTTGTCACTTTTTTTGTAACCTTCTGTGCCATTATAAAATAACCTCCTAATTAAAAGTGTCTACCTAAATTACTTCTTCTTGTTAGCAACAGTCTTCTTTGGACCCTTACAAGTTCTAGCATTAGTCTTTGTCTTCTGACCTCTGCATGGAAGACCCTTTCTATGACGGATTCCTCTATAGCATCCGATTTCCTTTAATCTCTTGATGTTCATGGCAACTTCTCTTCTTAAGTCACCCTCTACTAAATGCTCTGTATCAGCATCAATAACCTTAGCGATTCTTGCTACTTCTTCGTCTGTCAAATCCTTTACACGAGTATCCGGATTAACCTCTGCCTCAGCAAGGATCTTTGATGCTCTAACTCGACCGATACCATATACATAAGTAAGACCGATCTCGATACGCTTTTCTCTTGGTAAGTCTACACCTGAAATACGAGCCATGTGTTCTTTAACCTCCGTTAATCAAATAAATATTAATAAAGAAACTTTGCTTCATAAATACATACGCAGCTCGTCATCACTGACGCCTGAAATGTGTGCGTTGCCACCTAATCAGCATTTATAAAATAGTGATTGTCACCGAACAACTTATCCGGGTGATTCATCACTGCAGCCGCAAATTAACCTTCACCGAATACGTAGTGAGCATATTGGTGAATTTGCTTGAATCCATACTACAGCCGATAGTATGTCTTCTTAACACACAAACACGAGAAGTATCTCTACTTCTCTCCCATAGGAATTAACCCTGTCTCTGCTTGTGCTTTGGGTTCTCACAGATAATTCTGATGCTACCCTTTCTCTTAATGACTTTGCATTTTTCACAAATTGGTTTTACTGATGATCTAACCTTCACTGCAAAAGCCTCCTTTCAGACAAGTTCGTTTGCTATTATATCAAACTACAATAAACAATGCAAGAAAAAGTTTTGTATTTTTTTCCATGCATTGTTTTTTATAGTTAATATCGTAAAAATGTGGCATCTGATATTTCTTACTTATCTCTCCAGATAATTCTGCCCTTTGTCAAATCGTATGGAGAAAGTTCAAGTGTTACTTTATCACCCGGTAAGATACGAATAAAGTTTGTTCTTAACTTACCGCTGATATGTGCAAGTACCTGGTGACCATTCTCAAGCTCTACCTTAAACATTGCGTTAGGGAGCTTCTCAACTACAGTTCCTTCGATTTCGATTACATCTGACTTTGACATAATGTCCTCCTTAATTTCTAACTCTCTGCTTTGATTAATTTGATTGCTCTCTTTATATCTTCATTGATAAGCGTTCCACTCATCAACTTTGATTCTACTTCGGCATCCTTACGATTAATAAGTTGAATATGTTTGCGCTTCTTTTTCTTAGGCGTATCTATAAGTTTATTCTTGCCATCGCAGACATAAACATACTTGTCATCCGCCTCTGTTATAATGTACATCTGCCCCTTGTCATGTCCTGCAAGGGACGTTGCGAAACAGCCCTTTATTTCTTTTAACATGAAATACCGCTCCTTTGTTTCTACAATCCATATTCACCGGACTACTCTTCCTCAACCAGTGAGAGTATTTCCGGACCATCCTTTGTTACAAGTACGGTGTTCTCATAATGTGCCGCCAATGACTTGTCAGCCGTAACGACTGTCCAGTCATCATCAAGGAACCTTACAGGCCAGCCACCGGCTGCAACCATAGGTTCTATAGCAAGTGTCATTCCTGCATATAGCTTTATACCTCTTCTTGTCTGTGTAAAATTCGGTATCTGCGGATCTTCGTGAAGAGCCGTTCCTATTCCATGACCTACAAGATCACGAACAACTCCATATCCGAAGCTCTCATTATACGCAGCT
>JAFQIQ010000166.1 GCA_017397445.1 Lachnospira sp. | reverse complement strand
GCAAAGGATTACCCTATGATTAGAATGGAGCACAGAGTTGGTGAGACAGGTCTTGCTACAGCGGTTCTTAAAGGATTTAATATTGCTAATGGTGATTACCTTGCCTGCATGGATGCAGATTTGCAGCATCCGCCGGTAGTTCTTAAGTATATGTATAAAGCTATGGAAAGTGGTGCGGACATGTGTATTCCAAGCCGACTTATTCCGGGTGGCGATGACGGCGGACTTAACTGGTACAGAAAGTTTGTATCGGGAACAGCGCGTAAGATTGGTCAGTGGATGCTTCCATGTCTTCGTAAGATTTCTGATCCGACAAGCGGTTTGTTTATGTTCAGAAAAGATGTAATCAAGAATGCAGATTTGCAACCAATAGGCTGGAAGATTATGGTAGAGGTTCTTGCTATGGGAACATACAAGAAGGTTATAGAGATCCCATACAAGTTCCAGGAAAGAACGGAGGGTGAGTCTAAGCTTTCCAGCAAGGCCACACTTGAGTACTTAAAACAGCTTAAGGATCTTAGAAAGAGATACAACAAGGCTAACAAGTATGAGGTTGAAATCTGGTCTGAGGAAAAGATGTTAGGATAATTGGATATTAGTTTGTGAGATGCAGTTGCCATGCGTGTGTGGTGACTGCATTTTTTATATACAAAATTATTGACAAACAATAATTTTTGCATATATAATTATCGAAAAACAATAATTATATGGAGGGGTTAAATGAGTGATATCATAACGTATGTTTTAAGAATGCCATTTGAATTAATTAGTCAAAATCTTAGAAAACTCTCTATGGGGTCAGATGCCGGTAATGTAGTGGCGTGGATATTTTTTGTGCTTATAGGATTGGTACCGATAGCTATACTTGCCATAAAGTGTGCAAGACATCATGTTAAGCTTGAGGACGGGATGTTAATTATTATATCTGCACTTATATATCAGGTGTTGTATATGCTGATTAACCCGGGATTGTATTTTCAGATGATTCAGGATGTAAGAATGTATGAAGTGCAGTCACTAGGTGCTTGTATTGTTGCGTATTCGGCTATTGCAGTGTATTTGATTATGAAACTTATTAGATTCATATATGATGATAATAAGAAGGCATTGAAGAGAAGTTTAGCGATACTTGTGTGTGTGCTTAGTATTTTTGTTTTTTGCGAAATGATTGTTGATTCCTATGAGAGCATAAAAGGGATAAAGATACTATTTACGGATGATGCAGATATCCTTATAAAGCTTGGGGTTACGGTTCTTGATATTGCGGACAATGTTGTGTATGGAATAACATTTATTGCGGTATTTATATATGCATATAGATTTCTTAAGGAATTTATTGACGGTGGCTTTACGGAAGATTTGGTAGTGAGAGCGAAAACACTTCAAAGAGCATCTGTGATTTTTATTGTGGGTAATATTTTAGTTAATATGTGTTATAACGTGGTTCAGCTTCTTGCGGGCAGATATCTCAATGATACCAGTGTGGTTGTGATGATTCCTACATTCGAGATAATATGCCTTGTATTTGTGGTTCTGATAACAAAGCTTATAGCGGACAATAAGAAGCTTAAAGAAGAGAATGAGTTGTTTGTGTAGAAAGCGGTGAAGATATGGCAATACGAGTTCACTTGGAAGAGATATTGAAGGATAGAGGGATTACGTCTAAGGAGTTGTGCCAGAAGATAGGTATAACAGAGGCAAATCTTTCTATACTGCGAAGCGGAAAGGCAAAAGGTATCAGATTCGGTACTATTAATAAGATATGCTATTATCTTAGATGTGATGTGGGAGATATATTGAAGTTTGACGGTGTTTTGGAGGGAGAAGATGATGAGGAGTAATAAAAGAAAATTGAGTTTGTGTCTGGTATGGATAATTCTTTTGATTGGTTTTGCAGGTTGTGGAAAGCTTGCCCGAGAAGAGGGGGCTTCGCCGGCTATGATGGGGGACAAACTTATTGGAGGATATGTGACAACCCAGGCTCTTCATGAAAAAGTGTATGGGGAACTTTCCACAATGAATGAGAACGGACATGAATTTGTAGAGTGTACATTTGATGGAATTGACGGGGTACATTTTGTAGTACCTGATGTTAAGGATGAATATGCGGTTATGGTTTTTGATGATGAGGTTGCAGATGCACATTATTCAGTGAATCGTACTGATGATGTGAATATACATACAATATTGGAGGGAACTGTTTACTATTCGAAAAATGTAACATTTTACCTAAACCCGGTGTATCAGGAAAAAGACGGGGATGTGTATATGCTGCCGGATAAAGCGGTATTCGTGGGCGCGTCCAGTCGTGGATTAAAGGAGTCATATAACGATACATACAATGGAAGTACTGGGGAAATGACTATGGAAGTAAATGTTAAGTTTGAATATAAGCCACAGACAGAAGATATTCGTCTCGTGTATATGGATGACAAGGATTGTGTTATAAGTACAGAGGAGTTTGGTAAGACGCAGATACCGGAAAAGATTAGTGTTAACAAGAATGTTCAGTACATATTGCTGGAGTGTAATGGCAGTGAAAGTTATAGAGAACTTATGGACAGGAATGATGATGGTTTTCTGACATATCACGAGGCAAAAGGCGACATATGTGTTGGCCAAAAATGTGAGCTGATATGGGAGTGATTTAAAAATGCGAGGTTTCTGATTGGAAGTTCAGAAGCCTCGCATTAGTATAGTGTATTATTCGTTTTCTGTAGCAGGTTTCTTCTCCTCCAAGAAAATCTTTCTTGTAACAAAGTTCCATACCATAACCACACCTGTGGCAAAGATTTTCGAGATAAGGTAGTAGAATCGTGGAATAATTGGTGAGAGTACAAGATTCAGTGCCCACATGATTCCGTTATTAATAAGAAGTCCAAGCACGCTTAATATAACAAATATGACAAACTGCTTCTGCTTTGACTGGTCAGCACGTCCTACAAATACATATTTCATACTTGCAAGGTAGTTGAAAACAACTGACACAGTGAATGATACAGTGGCAGCAGCGATTGAGTCCATATGGAAAAACTCAACCAATATAAAGAGAACTGCATAGTCAATAACAAATGCTAATGCACCTACGATGCCGAATTTGATAATCTGCTCAAATAATTTTTTCATAATAAAATCTCCGTCCGGATTGTTTTAGTGTGTTTTTACACATAGGTTAATATAATGGTTTTTACCATATAAGTCAAGTTTTAGGTTGTTTATTTGATAAAGATAATATATAATATAGACAGTGAATGTGTGAAAGTGGTTAATATAGAAAGAAAAGGAGGAAAGGGCCTATGAATAATAATAACACCGATTATCTTACCGGATTACTTGGTACCGGTGAATTTATAAGAGAATGTGAAAGAATAGTTGCGGATAAATCAAGAAAATTCGTTTTTATTACTAATGATATTAGTAATTTTAAATATGTGAATGATTTGTATAGTATGGAAGAAGGCGACAGATTCATAGAAGGTATGGCTAGATTCTTCTTTATAGATAACCCTAAGTGTTTGGCGGCGTGTCGTACAGGATGTGATCAGTTCAGAGGAATATTTGATATGACCGGCATGACTCAGGAAGAAGAGATAGAAAGAGTTATATCTATGAATGAAGAGTTTGAGAGGCGTATGTCGGAAAAATATCCGAATGTATTTTTTCACGTGTATACAGGTGTGTATTTTGTGGAAGATAACGATACGGATGTGCGTGCTGCTATTGACAAGGCTCATATTGCAAAGAAATTTTCTAAGGGCAAGTTTGATATAAAGTGCAAGGTGTACAATCCTGAGGATTTTAAGACGCAGACTGACCAGATGGCGGCAGTTAATACATTTTTAAGAGCTTGTGATAATGATGGCATATTAGTATACCTTCAGCCGAAGTATTCAGTTTCAAAGGATTGCGTGGTAGGTGCAGAGGCTCTTGTGCGACTTGATGACGGTGAAGGTGGTATTATTCCACCGGCACGTTTTATTCCAACTCTCGAAGCAACAGGTATGATTGGTAAGCTGGATGAGATTATGATAGAAAATGTGTTTAAACTTCAGAGAAAGTGGCTGGATGAAGGATACACATCGTTTCCCGTATCGGTTAATATATCTCCGCTTATGTTTGCGAAGGAAGATTTTGTTGAGATGCTTCTTGGTATGCAGAAGAAGTATAATGTGCCGCCATCATATGTTGAGTTAGAAGTTTTGGAGTCAACGGTAACAGATGCGGTAGATTCAGTTGTCAAGTCTATTGATGAGCTTAGAGCATATGGATTTAAGGTTAGTGTTGATGATTTCGGTTCGGGATACTCAAGTCTTAATCAGATAGCAAGTATTCCGGCAGATATTATTAAGTTGGATAGGGTTTTTGCACGTAACGGACTTAGTCATGAAAAAGGGCGAAAAGTAGTTAAAGCATTGATTCAGATGTTGCATGATGTGGGCTTTAAAGTTGTATTTGAGGGAATTGAGACCGAGACAGAGTGCAATATGGCATATTTCTACGGATGCGATTTGATACAGGGATATTTTTACAGCAAGCCTATTCCGGCTAAAGAGTTTGAAGAAAAATATTTAGCGTAAGATTGAAGAGTATGTGTACTGGGTAATTTAG
>JAFQIQ010000165.1 GCA_017397445.1 Lachnospira sp. | reverse complement strand
CCAACGTATACGTCACCACTCTTGTTAAGAGTAACCTTAATGTCGGTACCTGCAGTGCCATCTAAATTGGTGTACTTAATCACCGCTGAAGTTGGCTCCCAAGTAAATTCTTAACACAGCATTTGATGAATGGCTTCCGTTCTGCGAATATTTTATTATTCCTTACATGCTATGGTTCTTTTATGTGGTAGCTGCCTGCGTGTATATGTATTTTAAAGCAAGCGACAAAGAATTTTTCAGACTGGCTGCATCGCTCATATTAGGTATGAGTATTGCAATGTTTATCTGTATGATTTATCCAAACGGAGTTACATTAAGACCTGATATTAATACTGTGTCTGACAGTTGGCTTGGTAATCTGATAAAGGGACTTTGGAATACGGACACTTCAACCAATGTATTCCCTAGCATTCACTGCTATAATTCAATGGCCGTTCATATTGGACTCACACATTGTCAGGCATTTAAGAAGCATAAGGTAATAGGTTTTCTGTCGCTAATACTGTGTATCTCCATATGTCTCTCAACTATGTTTTTAAAGCAGCATTCTGTTGTGGATTTTATCGGAGCAGTTGTTCTAATGGCAGTCCTTTACTATTTCTTGTATATTAAGGACTGGACTAAGGGCATATTAGCTTCCGGCACTAAATGCGATACATCAGCAGTAGTTACAGAAGAATAACGACATAATAAAGGGCTTGTGCAGTTGATGCACAAGCCCTTCACTTTTCTTATATGTATTACTAGTACTTCTTAAACACTTCTGTCTCATGCTTAAGTCCACTTACAATATTACGGCTTTCGTTCATTTCATTGGTGATATTATTCATCTCTTCAACAAGCATCTGAGTACTTTCTGCAGATGTTGTTACCGCATTAGCACTCTCTTCAACTCCCATTGAAATACCTTCGATTGATTCAACCGTACTCTTCATAATTTCTTTAAGATTCTCTGTTCTCTGATTAAACTCTTCCATAGTCTCACTTACATAAGATGCATCTTCATTGTACTGAGCACCCGACTGAACGAATCCATCATAATCAGGAAGTACTGTTCCCTCAATAAATTTAATAATCTCATTAGAATTATTAATAAGGTCATATACCGCTTTTGTTACAAGCTCGTTAATAGCCTGAATATTATTAGCTGTATCACGGCTGGAATCCGCAAGCTGTCTAATTTCATCAGCGACTACAGCAAAGCCTTTTCCGGCTTCACCTGCTCTTGCAGCCTCAATAGAAGCATTAAGTGCAAGGAGGTTCGTCTGGCTTGAAATGTTAAGAATCTCATCTGTCAATTCATTGACTCTCTCAACACTCTTGCTTTCTTCAATAGCCATTCTAAGCGTACTCATAATACCGCCAATCATCTCACTTGTACGATTCTTATTATCATAAGCTGTCTTAGCAAGCAAATCAGCTCTTTCCCGCATATCCTGAGAGTATGCATTAATCTCATCGCTCTTCTGAGCTATGTTAATAACTTCCTCTCCTACTGATTCAGTATTATCATTAACTGTCTGGATAGTTGCCGCAATCTCCTGCATAGTAGCAGAAAGCTGCTGCATAGCACTTGAAACATCCTGTGCACTGTCATTAGATGCACTGACATTGTCCCCGACTTTTCTAACAACTGTATCCAACTGTGCAGAACCGTTAACAATCTTACCCATAACCTTCTGCAAAATCTCCATAAACTGATTAATACCCAATGAAAGTTTACCAATCTCATCCTTGGTCTTAACCTTAAGTCTCATAGTAAGGTCACCATTGCCTTCATCTATAAGCTTTGTGATTGTATTAAGCTGCTTTGTGGCATTCACTAACGGATTAACAATACCCACCATACACACAATTGTCGCTAAAACAAATAAAATCACACTTGCTATAAGACATACGATACTTATAACAACCGCCATCTTGTATGCATTGTCCATATATTCCGTAGCTTCATTAGCCGCTGCCTGCTGATTCTGCTTAATAGTATCAAGGGCCTTAGAAACCGAATCACATATCTCAACCAAATTATTGTTAGCAACTATGGCCGCCTGGTCTCTCTGATTGCTGTCAATTAATTTGACAATTTCTTCGTAATATGAATTCAAAAGATTATATTGCTGTCTGAACTTCTTATAATCATCCTGATCAGCACTTGTCATAATAGCTTCATATTCTGCTCTCAACGCATCAATCTTTGACTGCGCTTCGGCAACCTTATCTAACGAAGCTTTCTTAGCATTGTCATTAATCACTGACATATATACATATGTCTCTTTTGCAATTCTTTGTGTGTTCTCCGCAATATCTCCGGTAATACGAATCTTTTGCATATACTCATGCGCAATTGCACTACCTTTCTCATTAATCTGATTAGCATTAAGCAAACCCATTGCACTGGTTAACAACGCCAACAGGGCTAAGCCCAACACTGGCAGAAGAATCTTATACCTAACTGATTTCATAACCACTACCTCCGTTCTTAAGTATTAAATTGTTTGCACACATTTGCTTTAAAAAAATTATACCACACTTTTAACAAGTGTGGTAGTAATTTTTTCATATTTAATAATGCTTTTTACTAACATTTTAGCGGTAATTTTAGAGATGAAGCACTCTTTCTTTTATCTCCTGAGTACGTCCCTGATTCCAGAACTGTGTACCAATATATCCACAAGTTCTACGTGCCACATTCATCTTATCCTGATCCTTATTACCGCAGTTTGGACACTCCCAGATAAGTTTTCCGTCTTCATCTGTTATTATCTGAATCTGGCCATTATAACCACATTCCTGACAATAATCACTCTTGGTATTAAGCTCTGCGTACATAATATTCTCATAGATATACTGCATCACTGATAGAACCGCCGGAATATTATTCATCATATCAGGAACCTCAACATAGCTGATAGCACCACCCGGTGAAAGCTCCTGGAACTGTGATTCAAACTTCAACTTGTCAAATGCGTTGATTTCCTCTGTAACATGAACATGATAACTGTTGGTAATGTAATTTCTGTCTGTAACACCCGGAATCTTACCGAATCTTTTCTGAAGATTCTTTGCAAACTTATAAGTTGTAGATTCAAGCGGCGTTCCATACAAACTAAAATCAATGTTAGTTTCTGCAGCCCATCTCTTACATGTATCCGTAAGATAACGCATAACTTTAAGAGCAAACTCTGTACCCTCCGGTTTAGTATGTGTAACGCCCTTCATATACATCGTACACTCTGAAAGACCTGCATAACCAAGTGAGATTGTTGAATATCCTCCATAAAGAAGTTTATCGATTGTCTCACCCTTCTTAAGTCTTGCAAGAGCACCATTCTGCCAAAGGATAGGTGCAACATCCGATGGTGTACCTTTAAGTCTGTAATGTCTGCACATAAGTGCTCTCTTACAAAGTTCAAGTCTCTCATCAAGAATCTCCCAGAATCTGTTAATATCCTTACCTGATGAACAAGCTACATCAACAAGATTAAGAGTAACTACACCCTGATTGAAACGGCCATAGTATTGTGGCTTACCCTCTTCATTAAGATAAGTTGTAAGGAAACTTCTGCAACCCATACATGGATAGCAATGTCCGTCGCCATTCTTGTCTTTCTTAAGTTCAAGCATTTTCTTCTCAGAAATATAATCAGGAACCATTCTCTTTGCTGTACACTGTGCAGCAAGCTTTGTAAGCTCCCAGTATCTTGAACCTTCGCGAATATTGTCCTCCTCAAGAACATAAATAAGCTTAGGGAATGCCGGTGTAATCCAAACACCCTGCTCATTCTTAACACCCTGAAT
>JAFQIQ010000016.1 GCA_017397445.1 Lachnospira sp. | reverse complement strand
TAGTTTCTTCCTGCTTAACAACTGTTTCAGACGGAGCTTCTTCCTTCTTATTCTCAACTTCTTCCGCCTCAGGCTCATTATCTGAATCATCTGTAATAACAAACGGTTCCTTAATCTCTTCGCCCACACAATCCTTAATCTCAGAAACACTCTTTACAAGTCCTTTGATTTTATCGAGACTCTCCTCTGACACCATAACAATAGTAAACTCGTATTCAAACTTCTCATCTTCAATATCCTGAACAGACGGTTCTGACTTTATAATATCACCATGTCCTTCGAGATTCTTGAATACCAAAAAGGCTCTGGCTGCCTTAAGAATACAATTCTCATCAACCATAACACGCATCTTATATACGTGCATCCCCTTCTTAATAGCTTCATTAATGGCATTCTTTTCAAACTCGGCAAGTGCTATATCATCCGCAGCCGGTGTAGCATCCGATGTCGCTCCTGACTCAACTGTACTCTCCGGTTCTGCTGTTGCAGCTTTTCCGGATGTAAACTCATTAAGAGCTTTTGTAATATGCTCATTATCATTAGTTCCCTCGTCCTGCGTCTGCTGAATATTAGACACATATTCCTGTAAAGCATCAAGACACAAAAACAAAGTATCAACAAGAGCTGAATTAACTTTCATATTACCGTTACGAACTTCCGAGAAAGCATTCTCCATATCATGAGTGAGGTTCTGCATTCTCTTATAACCCATAGTTCCCGCCATACCCTTTAATGAATGGGCTGCTCGGAATATCTCATTAATTGTATCAGCGTTATCAGGCTCTTTTTCAAGAATCATAAGCTGATCACTGAGACTTTGTAAATGTTCATTCGATTCATCAATAAAAATTTCCAAATACTGACTTACATCCATGTTAACTTACCCCCACGTTCTTCGTGATTTCTTCTGCCACATGTGAAAGCGGAGCAACCACATTCACAAGTCCGGCCTGTGCTATTGCCTTAGGCATACCGTAAACAACACATGTATCCTCATCCTGAGCAATCACATGTATATTAGCGGTTCTGCCAGACAAACCTTTTATTCCCTTTGTTCCATCTGCACCCATACCGGTAAGTACTACACATGTTATGTCATCATAACCACAAGTCTCCAAGGACTCATACATAACATTGGCACATGGTCTGAGACCATCAATAGCCGGCTCGTAGCTTATCTTTATAACATGGCTGTTGCCACTTTTCACAACTCTCATATGGCTTCCACCCGGTGCTATATAAACAGTTCCGTTCGTAAGAACATCTCCGTCCTGAGCCTCCTTAACATGAACCTTACTAAGTTCATCCAATCTTTGAGCCAATGAAGCAGTGAAACCTGCCGGCATATGTTGTACCAATACCACCGGTGCATCTATATCTTTAGGCAGATACGGAATAACCTGTTGCAATGACTTTGGACCACCTGTTGAACAAGCAAGTGCTATTATCTTCTTGCTTCCACGTTTAACACTGCTATACATCTTACTGTCAACAGTTCTAACTATGGAATTATCTGATATTCTGTTAAACTTACTAACAAATGCGTTCTCAACTATTGGCTGCGACTTAGCTGCTGTACTTCCCACTCCCGACACTGATGTCTGCCCTGTTGTCTCCGGTCTTCTGGATACAGTCTCCCTTACTGTTGTCTTTCTGGTACTTACACTGGTAGCTACATCAAGCATCTGATGAATCTGATTCTTAAACACCTCGCCCTTAGTTTCAAGATAATTCTCAGGCTTAGTAACAAAATCAAATGCTCCAAATTCTAATGCTTTAATAGTTTCTTTAGCTCCCTGCTTTGCAACCGTACTTACAACAATAACAGTCTGCTGAATATGCATCTTCTGCAACTTCTCCAAAAGCTCCAGTCCATTCATCTTCGGCATATTAATATCAAGAATAATTGCACTGTACAAATTAGGATTAGATACAATCAAATCGAATCCTTCAACACCGTCTCTCGCTATATCTGCGACCTCATAATCATTACCTGACTTTATTATATCAGATATAACCCTTCTCATGAGTGCAGAGTCATCAATAATCAATATTTTCTTAGACAAAATATTAACCCCTTTCCTTCTGCTGTATCTTCCTTTGCTGTTCAAATATATATTTTACTATTAAATCACGTAATTCAGGGGCAACTTCCTTAAACTGAAGCCTCGTATCATAATATCGTGACCTCTTCGGCGACTCTGTAGACTGTATAACCTTAGCAACAATCTCAACTTTCTTCAAACCGATATTCATATCAATATTAAATGCAAGATATAAGTAATCCCCTCTTGTAAACTTATGTTCAGATAAAAGTCTGACACCACCTCCACTAATATCAACTATTGTAGCCCCTACTGTCTGATTAATCATCTCCTCCGGGATAGTCTTATTCTGTGCATAGTGGAATATCTCCATAAGTTCAAGTTTTATCATTTGGGCCGCAAGGCTACATTCAAGACGATAAAACTCTCTTCTTTGAAACTTTGTCAGTTCACCAAGCAGTGTTATTGCACACATAAATATATTGTCTTCTTTACCACGCTTTGTAATCCTGCAATCACATTTATATATTCCCTGGGCCGTATAAAAGAACGCCTCCATAACACTGCCAACTTCCAAAGGCACCACATGTCCTTCGCTAATAGGCATTGCAATAATGATTTCATCTTCTCTGAAGTCAAGTATCTGGCTTACATACACAGCAAAGTCTGTTTCCCCTAAAAGACCCTTGCCGGCATTCTTGCCGATTTCGACTTTATCGCCAACTTTTAACATACCCGCCATACATTTTACTCCATTCTTATTACATAATATAATTTATAAACTGCTACCCAATTATAATTTTTTTGAAAATACTGCTCTAAAGAATCCCCTTATACCTATAGGCTTCTGAACTTCAGACCAACCATTCTCCAATGTATTAACAAGGCGCTCATAGGCCTTAGCCGCATCTGAATTCGGATAAAGTACCGATACCGGCTTCTGGGCCATAACCGCTTTACTCACGCAGTCATCCTGCGGAACGCATCCTGCATACTCAATGGTAATATTAAGAAATCTGTTAACTACAGCATTAAGCTTTTCAAAAAGTTTCTTTCCTTCAGCTTCCCCGGACACTCTGTTTGCCAACATCATAACCTTCGTCACGCTATTGTTAAAGCTTGGATTCATACTCAACGCTTTCAAAAGCGAATACGAATCCGTAACTGACGTAGGCTCCGGTGTAGTCACAAGTACTAACTCCGGTGTAGCTGTAAGAAATTCCATAACCGAATCAGAAATACCGGCTCCCGTATCAATAATTACCACATCTGCCAGTTCTTCCAATTCCGTCATCTTTGAAACCAATCTTCTAACCTGTTCTCTGTCCAAATTAACAAGCTTTGCAATTCCGGAACCACCGGACACAAACATAACTCCTTCAGGTCCCACGGAAACTATATCTTTAATATCCATGCCCTTGAACATTACATCGCTAAGATTGTATTTAGGGATAACTCCAAACATAACCTCTACATTAGCAAGTCCAAAATCAGCATCCAGGATAACTACTCTCTTACCTCTTCTTCTATACCAAAGCGCAATGTTGATGGATGTATTAGACTTACCAACGCCACCCTTGCCGCTTGTTACAGCAATAACCCTTGCATTAGTCAGTTCCTTCTGATTCTGCTGCTTTACTATATTTCTAAGACTAGCCGCCTGATCCATTATGCGCCACCCCCCAACAACTGCTTAGCCAAAGCCTGTTCATTAATAATTTCTATATCATCCGGTACATTCTGACCGTATGTAGTATACGAAAGCGGAGCTCCTGTTAACATTCTTATATTAAGAATATTACCAAGGCAACAGGTTTCGTCTAATTTTGTAAATATAACGGCCCAGTTCTTAACATCACTGTATCTCTTTGTTATATCCACCAAATCCTTATACTTAGTTGTCACGCTAAGGGTAAGATATATATCAACATCATAAGAATCTTTAAGTTCTTCCATCTTCTCCAGGAAACCGGCAAGCTCTTCCATCTGTTCCTCATGCTTATGTGAACGTCCCGCTGTATCAATCATAATCAAATCGAAATCCTTATATTCAGCAAGTGCATCCTCTAACTCATCAGCTGAATACACAACACTCACCGGACAATCAAGGATGGATGCATATGTATTAAGCTGGTCAACCGCCGCAATTCTGTAGGTATCCGATGTAATAAACGCCACCTTGGCATACTGTTCCAGCTTAAACTTAGATGCTACTTTAGCAATGGTAGTGGTCTTTCCAACGCCTGTAGGCCCAATAAAGAATACAACCTTTGTTTTGTCTCCGAGTTCTATACTTGTAGGTTCACCCAGCTTTAATATAATCTTCTGATATACTGCAGCTAAAATGCTGTCTATATTGGATTCTTTCTTCAAAGAATTCTCAATCTCTCCAATAATCTGGTCAGCAAACTTTTCATTAACCTCGTTATCAATAAGTTTATTGTAGATAAGCTTTAAGAACTTAATATTAGTGTTCTCTCTTTCTCTGACAACCTTTTCACCTTCAGAAAGATTATCTTCTGACTTACCTTCTGCTGTTGCACCATTTTCTGCCGCTGCGGCACGCAACGACTCCAAGCCTGTTCTTGTACCATTATCAGAATTGGCAAGAATCTGGCTCTGCAAAAGCTTATGTAATGAATCAAGTTTCTGTTCTATCGCCATAGTTTCCACACTAGGCGCAATCTTTTCATCTGCAACATAATCCACTTTACTTGTATTAGACGAACTTAGAGGTGAAATATTCTTTTTCGTCATGGCTGTACCCGAACCTGATGTAGCATTTGAAGCAACTGTAGGCTTATTCTTATTAATACCATCAATAAATTCATCTTCCTCAAGAGCAGCTGTTATCTCAACATAATCCTTCTTAAAAAGACGCATTATACCTCTTTGTTTAACAGTCTTAACATTTAAGACTACCGCCTTGCTACCAAGTTCTTCCTGTGCTTTTAATACAGCCTCAGTTTCAGAAGCCGCCTGAAATTTCTTGACTATCATTATGCTGTCACCATCCCAACTGATTGTAATTCAACATTAGATTCCACTTCATTGTATGAAATCACTATTATATCTTTGTAGTAATCCGATGTAAGCTTCTTGAAATAAAGTCTTACAATAGGAGAAGTAATAACTATTGGATTTCTTCCCATATCTTCAAGCTTCTTAAGGGATTCGCCCAAGTTGTTAACAATTCGCTTAACCCTCTCCGGATCCATAGCCAAATATG
>JAFQIQ010000164.1 GCA_017397445.1 Lachnospira sp. | reverse complement strand
ACAAGCAGAACGCCAACTATTCTCGTTGCACTTGCCAGTGCTGACATAAGTCCTGCCAACAGAAATTTCTTTTGTCTGCAACAATAGAAGAACAAAACCGTAAACATAACAAACATAGCTTCTGTCATCATAGATGCATAATAGAAACTGTACGGACCTGCCAGCATAATAATAACAACTCTCATACCACGCTTCTCATCACCTATTATCTTGTATGCAAAAAATGCAGCTGTAATAATACACAAGGATGATACAACCATACCTATAAGATATGTGTCAACAATTCCAAATGTAATCGCCTTAATTGCCATACACACAAGCACATACAGGGGAAAGAACGCCCAATTAGCCTGCGGGTCATGATCCTGCGGATAAGTATATCCGTTCTCCACAATATAATTGTATCTCTTTGCATCCCATATCTGCATCAGTTCAATAAACCCTTTTTCTGTACCTGTCACGATACAATACACAATGCCTATAAGCATCATTGCAATAATACTGCACACCCACACAAAACATATCTTCAAAAACAGTGCCGCATTATCATTTTCTTTAATCTTACCAATTATTCCACTCATTTTCTCATCCTATCAACATCTTAATAGTTTCCAATAAATATGCCGGTACAGCCATAACTCCCGGTATTACAAACATAACCAAAATAACTGCTACATATACAAATATGTAGGTAGCAAACACAACCTTTTGCATTACAGCCGGCACCTTTAAACCGAACCTCTTACCAGCAAACATAAACACCGCAAATAGCACGAATATTCCCAGTGTAGCAATAAGTCCTGCCTTTTTACCCTGTGGCTCAAACTGCATCACAATTGTATTTTCACCATTTTCAAGTTCTACCCCTGTGAAAAGCCCTGCAATTGCCTTTCCTTCCACTTCCTTACCGTTAACTGTCACAGTCCAGTTATCGCTGTAAATCACAGGTATCAGCGCCATATTATTATCAGAACTGCCCTTTACCTTCACAGTAAGAGAATCGTTAGTATAACTTGTGTCACAATATGCGGACTTATAATCATTTATAAGAGAATCCATTCTGTTCATGTCAAGAGCCGCTATAGTAACAGTTCCATATCCAAGCACTTCTTCTCTTCTTTCAGGTTCCTCGTACCAGCTCAAATCATAGTTTAAAGTAACCTTAAGCTCCTCATCTTCAAAGCATCCCAGATACACAAGATTATTACAGTAATCATGCATATACTCAGTATTTTCTGGCTCGCCAATATCCGGAATTAACACAGGATCACCATTAACATATATCTCTATCTTCTGATACAGACTCGATGCATTAGAATCTCTGCCTTTATTAGGCTCATCAATAATACTTATATAAACAGCCTGTTTTCCCTTCACATTAATAGTGTAGAAACTCTGGTATCCTGTCTCTGTGGCTTTAGTTTCCTGTGATGCGTACTCCGGTAATGTAACCAGTTTGTCTTTACTTCCTGTAAGAGCTCCATACAGTATGTTATGATTTTCCACCCAGTCTTCACCGAACTCTGCATCTGCAAGAGCTGAATTGACCGTAGTTGCAAAAGGTAAAACATACTTAGAATCATATATTTCAAAATCCTTATACGAATCTTTCAATACATACAATTCTTTGTCAAGTTCGTTAGTATTAATTGCCTGGGTCACATGAAGCAACGCCTCCGTAAATACTGTTCCGCCAGAATCCAATGTCCACAGAAAATATCTTGAATAACCAAGATTATACGCACTGAGCTGCGTATCACTCTGAAGTGCCGCAGTGAAGCTTGACAGTGCACCTCTTCGCATAATAAGCGGATAGTTTGCATTAAGACTAATATCAGGATTAGTAATCCTGTCTGTTGCAGATTCTTTTATATCAAACTCATCCATAACCTCATTAGTGTACTGAACATAATCTCCATACTGAAACGGCCAGTAGGTATAACATTTTGGCGGTCCTATTAAAGCAAATGTACCTACAAAAAGTTCAGCTGCCACAAGCACCAAAACTCTCTTATAATTAAGTTTGTCCTTGCTCTTTGTTAAAAACCATATATACACTACTGTCATAGTTGCTGTTTCTGCAAGTATAAGTGCCGCTGCCGACACCTCCCATATAACCGGGAACATATTGTGTATCACAATAAATGCCACAATATACACCAATGCCACCGGTATCTGAATAAATATTTCTTTCTTGTTAAACTTCTTCTCAGCAAACATCAACTGACCATAATATCCTGCCACCGTAATTAGAGTAAAAGCAATAAGAAAACCGTTTCTAAGAGTGTAACCGTTGTAAGACCCAAAGTGCCAGATAATATTAATCGCCTCTATAAACATAGGTATCAGTGTTGCAACAATAATTACCACATTATACTTTAATGCTTTTTTATCACTGCCATACTTAGCAAAACCTATCAGTACAATTGCAATAACAAATGCCAGACCATATAACATTGTCCATCTCTGGAACAAAGACATTGCCCCTTCTCCGGCAATTGATGCCATAAGCCAGCTTACATACTGACTGCTAAGACCGGCACCTGCACTACCTCTTTGTGACACACTAAGCTGCATCAACACCGGCACAATAACAAATGCCGACAGTCCGATTCCGGTTACCGTACTCACACCAAGATTCCAAACTTTTTCTTTTCTCTGCTCTTTCTCACACTGAAGAAAGATGTAAGCACCGCTGATAATAAATATATAAAGTATCGCCATGGCACTGATGTAATAATTAATAATAAATACCAGTGCCACCATAGCAATATAGAACATCTTTTTTCCACTATCCAGCATTCTTTCATAAGCAAGCATTAGAAGCGGAAACAATGCTACGATGTCCATCCATGGTGTAAAGCATGAACCATACAACAGCGTATAACCGCAAAATGCATACATAACCGACATCAATACTTTGAGACCATATCTTAAAGTATTGTATTTTCGGTCCATATAAGCAAACATAGCCACTGCCATAAATACCATCTTAACAACCGTAAAAACCGATATACTTTCCAATATAAGCTCTCTTGGTACAAAATACAACATAATATTGAAAGGACTCAACATAGAAAATGCTGAAATACTCATTGACACATTGGTGCCAAGACCGGTATACCAGTCATACCATAAAGAAGCCTCTCCATGCATCCAATCCCAAAGATGTGCATACAACGGTGCAACCTGTTGCATATTATCGAAATAATCTATTCTGTTACTTCCAAAAGGCCAAATTCCCTTTAACATGAGAACAATAAGCACCACTGCCAATGTAATAAGTCCGGGTACAGCATACTGCCTTATCTTGTTCAAAGCATTCTTCATATCCGTAAACTCTCCTTTAGCTTATCTTCATACGCCACAATGTAAATCTTGACCCCTCTGTCTTAAACTTAATAGCAAGCACCTCATCTTTAACCACCTGAGGTATCTTAAAATAATATGTTCCGGTACCATTAAACGACCCCAGGCATTCTTCTCCTGCATACACATAAGTCTCTTCTGCACCTCTGTACTTCTTAATCTCTACGCGCAACTCTGCATCCGACTTAGACTCGTTGGGAATATAATAAAGATACGCCTCATCCTCGTAACTGTGACTACCATGTTTGTCTACATAATGCCATCCGGCGCCTCTTCTTCTCACTGCCTTATCTGCTTCAATCTTGCTGTTATAATTATTAGTACAATACTCCGCTTTACCTAACTCATAGGCAAGATTATTATATCCGGGCCACACTTTTAACTCATGAGTAATATAATACATTTCATACTCAGGCGGAACCGTTGGATTCTGGCCCCAAAACAACACTACAAGATAAAAAACTACTAACACGGCGCTCAACAAATACAGCACTATGTTTTTAATGCCTAATTTCTTCATATTACCTCTTCCTCAATATTCTACACATGGGTAACGATACACTCGCCCTTACCCTTAACTATAATATTATGCTTTCCTGCACGGACAAAGAAACTGTCTCCCGCTTTATACGTAAGTCCGGCATCATAATCCTCGGCCTTTATCGTTCCCTCGCCCTCTATAAACACAATAGACACAAATGAAGAATCATCAACAGGTATACTGACTTCATCCTCCACTGAATACTTAAAGCATTCAAAATATTTGCACTGCACAAGTCTCTTCATACTATAATGCTCATTCTCTTCCAACATTACTTCCGTACTGTTGTCTTTAACATACATAGAATTATCTACAACATCCATAGCCTTTTCAATATGCAGTTCACGCAAATTGCCATACTTATCTCTTCTGTCATAGTCGTACATACGATACGTACTGTTAGAATTCTGCTGCACCTCACATATCATAATTCCTGCACCTATGGCATGAATAGTTCCCGCCTTAACCATAACAACGTCACCTTTATTAACGTCAATTCTGTTAAGCACCTCTGTCACGGTATTATCGGCAATTCGCTCTTCCAATTCCTTCTTTGATACATCCTTTGACAAGCCACAGTACAGATAAGCTCCCGGTTCGCAGTCAACAACATACCACATTTCGTTCTTTCCGTACTCATTCTCATTCTCAAGAGCATACTCATCATCCGGATGAATCTGTATAGACAGTGCCTCTCTTGCATCAATAAACTTGATAAGTACCGGGAATCTGTCCTGTGCGTGACATTTCCAGCCAAGGGCCTCCTTTCCAATAATAGAAAGGTAATCATTAAAAAGCATGCCCTTATAATTGCCCTCTGCTATGACACTCTGACCATCCGGATGAGCTGATAACTCCCAGCTTTCTGCAATTATATCATACTCGCATTTCTTTCCATAGACGGTTCTGAGTTTATTGCCACCCCAAAGGTTATCCTTAAATGCCGGATCCAGCTTTACAATAGGATTATCTGCAGTCACAATATAGTTATTCTCATTACTTTCATATATCTTTACCATATCGGTTTCAGATACATTTTCACCAATTCCGACCTCAATTATTACAACGTTCTTATTAGTTTTGTTTGCAACCTTATGCTTCATTCCGATTGGAACGAAAACACTTTCATATTTATTGTAATCCTTAGTTTCATTCCCAAGGGTTATTGTTGCAACACCTTCTACCACTGACCAGTGTTCACTTCTTTGTTCATGCTGATGAAGATTCATACTCATACCCGGAAATACTGTAACCTTCTTAACCTTATATCCTTCAGAATAGTTCAGCAACTCGTGAACGCCCCACTCACGGTATGACAATCGATTATCATCAAAATACGAACCGTACTTATCCTTATTATCCTTAATTATTTCCTTAACATCATCAATCTTATCCACCGATGACACAAACACCGCATCCTCGGTATTAACCACCACTACATCCTTCAAATCATTAGTAACCACCAGCTTTTTGTTGGCATCATTAAGAACTACAACGTTGTCACAATTGTTCTCAATAACATAGTTACTGCCAACTGCTCCCATATCATCCAAATCCCGGACATCGCCAACATCCATCCAATCGATATCAGCTTCCACCACTCGTGTACCACTTACTCTTCTGAATATAACATGCTCAATACTTCCCCTTGGAATATCTTTCATAATATTAGCCGAAAATCGCACTGCCCTTCTTATAGCCGGAACTTTTTTCTTAGCCTGACGACAGGCTGTATACAATTGTGGCGCATATATTCTTGCAAGATTAAGCAAATCACCAGCCCTGAACACAAACATACCACTATTCCACAGATATCCGGCTTCATAACTTGCCATGGCATCCTTGGCAACCTTCTCTCTGGTAATAAACTGCATTACCTCCTCGCCATCCCTATACAGACAGTCATACCTTGAAGGTTCACCTTCCGGCTTAACTCCTATAACACATATCTGCCCTGACTTAGCAACTTCCTTACCTCTCAATATTGCATCCTTATAGTCTGCCCCCTCGATTATGTTGTCTGCTGTTACAGCAAACACCAGCTCCGACTGGTTGCAGAACAAACTGCCAAGCACCATGGCTGCCGCAGTACCTTTCGAATCTCCCTCCAGAATGACTCTGTATTTCAAACTCTGAAATACCTTCATCTGTCCATTAACAATATTGCGATAATTCTCGTTAGTTACAATAATAAATTCATCACAAAACGGCATATTTCTAACGACCGTCTCCTGAAGCATAGAGCGGCCTTCTTTAATATTCATAAACTGTTTTGGATAATTCTTTCTGGACAACGGCCAGAGTGTGTCTCCACTTCCTCCGGCTAATATCATACATTTCATACAATCCTCTATTCTCAGCTTTATACTGACTCTTTTTCATCTGATGCGTATTCTTTTATATTCGCATCTTTCTTGTCTGCGATATTAAAATTAATTCTTTCTTCCTCTACTACTAAAGGTCTGTTCATAATTCGCTTATTAATGCTAATTATATATTCTCCCATAAGGCCTATAAAAAACAATTGTAAAGAGCCTAAGAAAGTTACCAAAAAAATCAATGGAAGCATACCTGCCGGAAAGCTATCCCAATTAAGAAGTTTTAATATAAGATACACCAACGACACAAGAATACTTATAAAAGCACCGCCAAAACCTGCAAATGTTGCAATTCGCAATCCAATCTTAGTATAAGAGGTAAAACTTAACATAGCTGCATCATACAGAGAATACAAATTATTATGCGTTTTGCCGGCTCTTCTCTTAGCCTGTACATACTCAACTTCTGTTCTCTTAAAACCCAATTCTCCAACAATACCCCTGATAAAAGGAATCGGGTCTTTCAAATCCTTAAGCACCTTCACAAAACTTTTATCATAAAGTCCGAACCCTGTAAAATGCTCTATTTGCTCCGCATCTGCCATTTTTTTAATAAGCTTATAATAGCAGGAACGCAGAAAATACATTATAGGATTTTCTTTGCTCTTTGTCTTAACTGCACAAACTATCTTGTATCCCTTCTCCCACTCTGCAACCAACCTTGGAATTACATCTATAGGATCCTGGAAGTCCGCACACACCGGTATAGTACAATCTCCATCAGTCTGAAGTATACCATAATACGGTGAATTAAACTGCCCAAAATTCTTTGCATTAAATATTGCCTTAATCTTAGGATTCCCCTCACACAACATTCTTAATCTTACCCTGGTTGTATCAGAAGAATCGTTGTCTATAAACAATATATCATAATCATACTGCGGCAAATCCGTCTTAAACATCTCTATCAGTGCCTCACTAAGGGGCACCACATTATCCTCTTCGTTATAGCACGGAACCATGATACTGATTTTCTTCATAATTCTTTAACCTTTCGCATACACTTATATATACGTAATTATTATCAAAAAAGTTGTCATATTATAGAACTTTTTTAAAAATTTAGTGTTTCTTTACCCA
The DNA here is from genome assembly GCA_017397445.1 of Lachnospira sp. Taxonomy (GTDB): domain Bacteria; phylum Bacillota; class Clostridia; order Lachnospirales; family Lachnospiraceae; genus Lachnospira. Next base: position 20,935 of record JAFQIQ010000164.1, on the reverse strand, counting down.
TTCTACAGTTTCAATTATTCCCTGCTCAAATGTGTACTCTGTCTCAAAGCCTGTATCTTCCTTTAAATCATCAATATCAGCACACAGGTACATAACCTGATTTGGCGCATATGGTACAGCTCCATAATCAACTGATGTTTCCGGTGATACACATTTTCTTATACTCTCTATGTATTCTTTAAGTGGTGCAACTTTACCGCTTCCTATGCAATATATCTTCCCGCTCTTTCCGTATACTCCAAGCAGGGCCATTGCTTTAGCCGCATCCTTGGAATATATGTAATCCCACATCTGCTCACCCTTAGTACATGCCGGACTCTCGCCCTTCAACAGCTGGGAAACAACACTCATTATCATTGTTTTTTCGCCATCATATGGACCATACACACTAAGTATTCTTACCCATATATGCTCTATGCCCTTTTGCTGACATAACCCTCTTGTCATCTGACCTGCACAAAGCTTGGCCATACCATATCCATTCTCAGGGAATGTTGGAACAGTTGCACTCAACTTTCCTTCATGCCTTCCATATTCTGCCTGAGAGCCTGCTCCCACAAATCTTTTGCATCCTAATGCCACTGCTGCCTCAACAGCATCCAGAGCATATTTCACATTAAGATTCTGTCCATGCATATTATTTCTGCCATTGCCAAATGTGCCATCCCACCCAAGATGATAAAACACATCCGCCTTACCATCAATCTTATGACTCAGCTTCGAAAGTTCACTCAAATCGCAAAACACCTTTTCTACATAAGGACCTTCTACAATCTGCTCTGACCTTTTAGAATCCGGACGTACAACTGCCACAACTCTTATGCCCTGTGCTATAAGTCTGTCTATAAGTGCCATTCCTATTGCACCGGTAGGACCTGTTATAACAACTCTTTTCATCCTGCCTCATTTCTGCGCCATAGCGCTTAGAAACTCTTATTTTGTTACATTCTATGAAATAGGCTCAATAATCATATTATCATAGAATTCTTTTCTGTCAAGGAATGGTCCCAAATCCTCCAACGGAGGCGATACAAGTGTGCCATCCTCTAGCCTTCTTGTAGCTGACTTAGGTTCAAAATTCTGCTCTGTAGAAACAAATATTTCACAGATAACAGGGCCGATCACAGCTAACGTATTTTCTATAGTCTCTGCCAACTGAGCATTGCAGTCACAAGAAAAATACTGATACCCATATGCCCAAGCAAGCTTAGACAAATCCGGAAAACTTAAATCATTGCTCTGCGGACCTATTCCTACAAACTGTTTGTTAAACAAGTTCGTCTGCGTCTGTCTTATTGAATGATAACCCTCATTGTTAATTACAAATATCTTAATTGGCATCTTGTGATGAATAATAGTTTGAAGCTCCTGAATATTCATCTGTATGCTGCCGTCACCGGTTACAAGTATAACATCTTTAACATCCGCATTTAAAGCATTGCCAAATAGTGCTTTATTACCATGCTCTGCCACCGCAGCACCTATAGCTGCCGGAAGATCATACCCCATTGACGCTATGGCTGAATTAATAATAAACCTTGAGTCTTCTTTTATAACATATCCATGGCTTCCTACCACACAGGCCGAACCATTTCCAACTACCGTTACCTGCTTCTCCTCAAGTCGCTTACTAAGTTCTTTTATAAATGCATACACATTAGCCTTGTTAGTATCTTCATAATGCTTTGGCAATACTACCGGATATTTTTCCTTCCAGTTGCTGCAGATGTTAATCCAACCCTCTCCCGAAAACCATGGCATATCGCTCTTATTTTCTTCCAGTTTTTTTACCATCTTTGTAAGTAATTCTTTGGCATCACCCCAAACAGGCATATCCACATGAAGGGTCGGTTTCTTAAGCTCATCCTCATCCACGTCATTCATAATAACATAGGCTTCTCTTGCCCAGGTCGTCCAACTGTACCCCACCTGTCTTATACTTAATCTGTTACCTACAGCAAATACAAGATCTGAATTCTGCACAGCAAAATTACCGGCTCTGTCACCCATAATTCCACCTCTTCCAACATAAAGCGGATGTGCATCATATATGGCATCTATACTGTCCCAGCATGTAACCACCGGTATTCCAAGTAAACCGACTAACTTTTTGAACTCCTCATAACCGCCTGAAATTCTTATACCATTACCGGCATAGAATACGGGTCTCTTAGCATTTTTAATTCTATCCAATATGGCATCAACCTGTTCATCCGTAATGTCCGGTGCCATCTGCCCCTCATACTCCGCCACGTCAAAGCCTTCAAGTTCATCAGTTTCTACAGTTGCCCCCTGAACATTAAGAGGAATATCCAACCAACATGGTCCCGGTCTACCCGTAGTTGCTATATACAATGCTTTTTCAAGACAATATCTTATCTTCTCCGGCTCAATAACCATCTCACAATACTTAGTCATTGCATCAACTGACTTTGTAATATCAAACTCCTGGTCTCCCATAGCTCTTATATTTAAGCCTGTGCTTCTTGCTGTTGTATCGTATCTCACCTGACCTGACAGTACAAGCATTGGAATAGAATCAAGATAGCCTCCCACAACCCCGGTTATTGCATTAGTTCCTCCCGGACCTGTTGTTACACAACATACGGCAATACGATTGTGAATTCGTGCATAACTTTCCGCAGCAATTGCACATGCCTGCTCGTGGTGATTGTACACGCATGTAAGGCCGTCCTGATGCCCCAGACTGTCATTTAAATGCATAGCTCCGCCACCTGTAACCGTAAATGCATGTGTTACTCCATTATCCACCAAAAAATGTGCAATATAATCCGATACTTTTACTTTCATAACATTCTCCCTTACTTCTGTCTGTACGCCCAAAACTTATTAACTAAAAAATTAGTTGGTATAGTTACTGCCATATTTAGAAACGGAGCTATGTATCCGGCAAATTTCTCTGCCGTAACCTCTATTCCAAACTCACCAAGCCATGTAACAACTCCATTCAGATATGCTCCAATGCCTATTACATCAAGCCAAAGCCAAAGCAGTACATTACTAAGAATAAGTCCTGTAAATGCATACGCCATATAAGTCTTTAATAAAACTTTCCACCATACCCGCTTTTCTTTACCTTCTTCCTCCTTAAACACAAAGAGGTTCTGCCATACATAAGCATTAAGAACGCTTATTGCCCAGCCTACAATATTAGCAAGTACATAATTGTCAGTTGGCGTGTATACAAGTGCATATATCACATATGACACTATAGTGTTGGACACGCCGACCAAACCAAACTTTATAAATTGAATTAATGATTTCTTCATATCCTTACCACTTTACTGACTAACTGCGTCTCTTATAACTTTCGCCATATAGTCAATCATCTCATCCGTCATACCCGGATATACGCCAACCCAGAATGTATCTCTCATAATTCTGTCAGTATTTTCCAGATTGCCAACTACTCTGTAACCTTCTCCTGTTCCACGCATTTCATCAAAGCATGGATGTTTTATAAGATTTCCTGCAAAAAGATTTCTTGTCTGAACACCGTGTGTCTCTATGTATTCCACAACCTTACTTCTGTCAAGCCCCTCTTTAACCGTCACCATAAAACCGAACCAGCTTGGTTTTGAGTTAGGGCAGGCCTGTGGTAATATAACCTTATCCTGCAAATCCTCCAATGCTACATACAACCTGTCGAAATTGTATCTTCTCTTTTCAATGAAGGACGGGAACTTTTCAAGCTGTGCACAGCCTACTGCTGCCTGCATATCTGTTGCCTTCAGATTGTAGCCAAAGTGTGAATACACATATTTATGATCATATCCCAATGGAAGTTCACCATACTGCTTGTCAAATCTGTGTCCACACATATTGTCAACACCCGAAGGGCATACACAGTCACGTCCCCAGTCTCTGAAAGAACGAATTATCTTGTTAAGAAGCGGATTATTAGTATATACCGCTCCGCCTTCTCCCATAGTCATATGATGCGGAGGATAGAAACTGCTTGTACCAATATCACCAATAGTTCCCGTAAACTTCTCCTCGCCATCTATCACATACTTAGTTCCCAGCGCATCACAATTATCTTCCACAAGCCACAGATTATGCTTATCACAAAATGCTTTCACTGCCGCAACATCAAAAGGATTACCTAAGGTATGTGCAATCATAACCGCTTTCGTTTTATCAGAAAGTGCCTTCTCCAACATATTAACATCAATATTATACTGTGGTATTGTAACATCCACAAACACCGGAACTGCACCATACTGTATAGCCGGAGTTACTGTTGTTGGAAAGCCTGCCGCCACAGTAATAATCTCATCACCTCTTTTAACTCTTCTGTCACCAAGCAACGGAGAAGTCAGTGCCATAAACGCACAAAGATTTGCAGAAGATCCCGAGTTAACAACTGATGCATATTTAACTCCCAGATACTCCGCAAATTTCTTCTCAAACTCATCCGTATAATGCCCTGCTGTGAGCCAGAATTCCAAAGAACTGTTAACAAGATTCTTCATCTCCGCACTGTCATATACACGACCTGCGTAAGAAATCCTGTCACCTTCTTTATATTCCTTCTTTGTATGATATTTATTACAATATTCTTCTACCATGGCAAGAATTTCTTCCCTTGCCTGTAACTCAGTTTTATTTTCAAACATATCAGCCATCACTCCTTAAAAAACTCATCTATCTGTGAATCCATACACTCTACAACATCTCCGCCCAAAGCATACACCTTAGACCATTCCACTACCTTCTCGATAGCCTTATCGAAACTCCATCTCGGTCTCCAGCCAAACACTCCCTTTAATTTCGAACAATCCAACTTTAGGAAATTCGCTTCGTGAGGACCACCGTCCGACTTATTTATCCAAGCCGTATCCTCACCCCATTTTGCACAAAATGTATCAACCAAATCCCCCGTAGTTACACAATCGCTCTCATCGGGACCAACATTGTAAAAACCGGCATAACCCCTATCTTTATACTGCTTTTCAACAATCATAAGATACGCTGCCAGCGGTTCCAAAACATGCTGATAAGGTCTTGTGGAATGTGGATTTCGAACCACTATTTGCTCTCCTGACATAACTGCGCGAACACAATCAGGAACAATTCTGTCATTAGCAAAATCACCACCGCCTATTACATTACCGGCTCTGGCTGTAGAAACAGAAACATCCATATTATTAAAAAACGAATTAATGTAGCTGTGTGTAACTAGCTCCGAGCATGACTTACTATTTGAATACGGGTCAAATCCATCGAGAGGTTCTGACTCTCTATATCCCCAATTCCATTCCTTATTCTCATAAACCTTGTCTGTTGTAACATTTAAAAACGACTTAACGCAGGGATTCAACCGCACACATTCGCATACGTTAACAGTCCCCATTACATTAGTTTCATATGTATAAACCGGATCTTTATAAGAGTCCCTTACTATAGGCTGTGCCGCAAGATGCATTACTATTTCCGGCTGTACCTGTTCGAACACGCTTTTCAGATGCGCAAGATCTCTGACATCTCCTATTACAGAATTAATATGCGGCTCTATATCAGCCATTCCAAAAAGACTTGGACTGGTTGGAGCCTCTAAAGAATAGCCCGTAACTTTAGCTCCTGCCTTAATGAGAATCCTGCAAAGCCAGGTTCCCTTAAAGCCGGTATGTCCGGTTATTAATATATTTTTATCTTTAAAAAAACTCCACTCCATAGCTATCTCCATTCCGCTTCCGGTAATATCAAACTTATTCCCATGATTTCCATGGTGCTTTACCTGACTGCCACAGCTCTTCTAATTTCTCCATCTCACGCTTTGTGTCCATACACTGCCAATAACCATTATGATTATATGCCTTTAACTCTCCCAATGCGGCACATTTTTCCAAAGGCGCCTTCTCAAATACAGTCTCATCACCTTCAATAAAGTCAAATATCTCAGGTTCAAGAACCATATATCCTGCATTAATTCTGCTGGCATCAAAATCATCCTTCTCTCTGAAGGACTTAATTGTACCTTCACTGTCGATATCAAGTACTCCAAAACGCTGACCTATGCTAACAGCAGTCATTGTGGCAATTTTGCCATGTGACTTATGATATGAAACCAATTCGTTAATATCAATATCACACACACCATCACCATAAGTAAGCATAAATGTTTCGTTTCCAACATAGTCTTTCACCCTTTTAACACGACCACCCGTCATGGTATTAAGCCCTGTATCCACAAGAGTAACTTTCCAAGGTTCACTGAAACTATTATGTACCGTCATCTTTCCACCCTGTGTAAAATCAAATGTCACATCAGAATTATGAAGGGCATAATCCGCAAACCACTCTTTAATAACATGCTGCTTATAACCGCAACATATTATAAAATCATTATATCCGTAATGTGAATATTCCTTCATAATATGCCAAAGTATAGGCTTACCACCTATTTCAATCATAGGCTTTGGTTTAAGATGACTTTCTTCACTTATTCTTGTCCCAAAACCACCTGCTAATATTACAACTTTCATACGTAATTCACCTCTCGTATATATACCTTATGCAGCACTTTCAGAAGCACTTTGCTCCGATGAGCCCGCTTCGGTCTCACCCCCGGCCTCTGTACCGGTTTCCGTCTGCTGCTCTGAAGACTGCTGTTCAGCCTCCGAAGACTGCTGCTCGTTACTTTCCTCTGACTTAGTTTCAGTCTGTGATTCTGTTGGAATCTCCGAACTTGACGTTTCAGTTTCCGGTGCTTTTGTTTCTTCCGATGGAGCCTGCGTCTGTGTTTCAGTTTCCGGTGCTTTTGTTTCCTCTGATGGAGCCTGCGTCTGCTGCTCCTGGTTTTCAGGGGCCTGTGTCTGAGAATCCGAAGTCTGTGTCTGTGATTCCGAATTATTCTCAGAAGTTGCAGCACTGCTCTCCTGGTTATTGTTTACAGACTGACTCTCACCCTTTATTTCTTTCTCTCCTGATTGCGTAAAAGTCTGCTGCTCCTTATTAACATTGTTATTATTGGTATTGGTGTGATTATTGTTATTCTTACCGTTACCCAATATCAAAACCATAGCTAATATAACAACCAATATCAATGCTATTATAATCATAGCTATAAGCTTCATCATCTTATCCGGAACAGCGTCAAACAATCCCATTAGCCCGCTACTCTTCTTTGACTTAGGCTTTCTTGTCGCATTTCCCTTAGCTGCCTTGCGCCTTTCATTCTGTCCATTAAGATACGCAGCATACTTACTTTCCGGTTCGTCATCATCATCCGGTTCGTCATCTTCCTGTTCATCATCGGATTCATAATCATCTTTTGATGTACTGCCCGGCATAGTTGTATATGTATCCTGTCTGTCCGACTCATCATCTGAATCATCATCTGAATCATCATATGAGTCATCATCTTCATAAACCTTCTCGGTCACCGCTGTTTTCACTTCAGGCACTTCATTCGATACCCTAGCAGTGCTTTGTGACTTCTCTGCCGCAGACCTACTTACCCATAAGTCCTCTTTCAGCTCTTTAACAAGGAGCTGCTTAATATCACATAATTCACTGCTGATATATATGCCATCCACCTCAAGCATATCCTCTATCTCTTCCACTGTACATCCCGCATAACAGAATAACTGATAAAGTATAATCTGACCTTTGGTAAGCATACTGAATGCTGATTCTGATTTCTTAAAATTCTTGCTACTCATAACCCTGTTAAAATGTATTGCACATTCAGCAAATTCATCATCTTCTTCAATATATCCGATTTCAAAGTCAGAATTTTCTTCCCTGTAAGTAAATACATCACTGTTAGACATATTATACACGGAGTAAATCATACCTGATGCAAACACGCTAACCCATCTGTGAATATCTTCTTTCTGTGAATCAAACTCATTGAGACGTGGTCTTAACTTGTTAAATATGTGATTAACAAGCTTATTAATATTACTTTCCTTCTCGTACACCATTGATACAAGCCTTCTAACCTCGTCAAACATCATTGTACAGAAGTCTTCATAATAATCTTTTGAACCTTTGCGGGCTTTCTCAAAAGCCTTCATCAAATCTTCCTCTTTATACATAAACCCTCCAAAATCAATTGTTATGTATTTAATTCCTTTTCACACATTTCAAGTGCTGCGGCAATAACCTTATCCATATCGTAATACTTATAACCGCCAAGTCTTCCACCAAATACAACCTTGTTTTCTGCCTCAGCTAATGCCTTGTACTGCTCATATAAAGCATTGTTCTTATCGTTGTTTACCGGATAATAAGGTTCATCCCCTTTCTTCCACTCACTTGAATACTCACGTGAAATAATAGTTGTCGGCTGCTTACCAAACTCAAAATGCTTATGCTCAATAATTCTTGTATATGGAACTTCCCTTTCCGTATAATTAACCACTGCATTACCCTGATAATTGTCCGTATCAATCTCTTCTGTTTCAAATCTTACTGAACGATACTCAAGAACTCCAAGCTTGTAATTATAATACTGGTCAATCATACCCGTATAGATAATTCTATCCGCCAAAGCGTCAAGTTCCTCACGATGCTCTAAATAGTCCACTCCAAGTCGTACTTCCGTTCCTTCAAGCATCTTCTCAACAATCTTTGTGTAACCTCCAATTGGAATTCCCTGGAACCTGTCATTAAAGTAATTATTGTCGTATGTAAATCTAAGAGGCAATCTCTTAATAATAAATGCAGGCAACTCCTTGCAGTCTCTTCCCCACTGCTTCTCCGTATATCCCTTAACAAGCTTCTCGTACACATCCGTTCCCACTAATGACAACGCCTGCTCCTCAAGATTCTGCGGTTCTGTGATATTAAGGTCAGCAATCTGCGACGCAATAATATCCTTAGCTTCCTGTGGCGTAAATATTCCCCACATTTTGCTGAAAGTATTCATATTAAACGGCAGGTTGTAAAGCTCATCTTTATATCTTGCCACCGGCGAATTAATATAATTATTAAACTCCGCAAACTGATTCACATAATCCCATATCTTCTTGTCAGATGTATGAAAAATGTGTGCGCCATACTTATGTACATTAATTCCGCTCACTTCTTCACAATACACATTACCCGCGATGTGGTCACGCTTATCCACCACAAGACAAGTTTTTCCCTTCTTCTTAGCTTCATACGCAAACACCGCACCATATAATCCGGCACCCACTATCAAATAATCGTACATAATTAATCCCTCCAAAATCCTAAAAATCCCATACTTATTACAATTATACCAGTCTATTACAGATATTGCAAAGCATATTAACACCCATGACTAATCATAATAATGCTTAAAATACACTCTATAGAATATTGCCCATGTATCTTTGAAAACTTTCACAATATCCTTCATACCTATTCTTTGCTCTGTACGCTCTCTCACATGCACAAGCTCTACCGGCATCTGAGCTATTGAGTGTCCTCTTCTGTGAAGTGCAACTAAAAGCTCTATATCATACGCAAATCCAGATGTTCTTATAAGATGTGCCACCGGCTTCAATGCGGATGCCTTAAACAACTTAATACCTGTCTGCGTATCTTTTACCTTCAGATGAAACAGTACCAATAACATACAGTAATATCCCATACTGATTATCTTTCTCTTCAATGGATACTTAATCTTAGAATCCTTGTGGAACTTGCATCCTATAACAACATCCACATTGTCACTAAGCATTTTTTCCATATACGATTCAAGCTGAGCCGGGTGAAGTTCAAGATCTGCATCCAAAAAAGCAATATACTCCCCTGTTGCATGTGCAACTCCGGATATAATTGCATTGCCTTTACCTCTGTTCTTATCAGAGCTTACCAGCCTTACCCTGTTGTCAGCTGCAGCTGCCCGTTTTATCTCTGCCTTCGTATTATCTTTACTTCCGTCATTAACCGCTACAATCTCCACCTCTGATATAAACTTTGAAACCACATCCAGTGTAGTCATAATACTGTTGTATATCAGTTTGCTTTCATTGTATGCCGGCATAATAACCGACAACTTACCATTTATCATACTTGATAATTCCTTTTAACTTATCTAATCTTAAAGAAGCTGAGTCTTCCATCCTTGCTGACAATCGGCTTAACACCTAATATCTCACTAAGTTCTGTCTCCAACGCTTCCCAATCTTTCTTTTCATATCCGGCTCTGTTAATGTATATACCATCAAAGCCCTTATCAGAAACTGCCACAACCATATCCTCTGCCGTAAGCCCCGCAGTTTCCTCATACCATATATCACTGTCACTTTCCGGCATAGTACCGTATGTCCATCTTAACTTGTCCGAATGCAAAAATCCCGTCAAATGCTCCAATGGATCCATATCGTTCTGCTTTACCGACTCCGGAAACGACTGATACGGCAACTGGAACACTTTATCGCTCTCGTCCATAACATTTTCTATATCTGCAACAAAATCCCTGTCGCTTTCCCAGGTCGCTTTATTGCCCGCGTAGTCCACTCTATATCCCGGATTCTGCTCCCATACGGTAAAAAACACAAATGCCACAACTGCTGCCATATACAACACATTTATCGACTTAGACTTAATACGCTTCTGCAGTTCCTGAATTCCAAGACACACCGCTATTATGCAGATGCACGCAATGTACACTGATATTCTGTTGTAACTTCTAAGGAGCTTAAAGCCCACTGAATAAAACATGGCACCCACGCCGCCTACAGTAGCAAGAAGCACGGAAAAAATATTCATATCCGAAAGCACTGTCATTCTCTTTGCAAATGTGTCTTTCTGCCTCTTGCTTGTGAGAATCCAGAAACACAACAAAACAAAACCGCATATTCCAAAAAGCCCCAGATACGCACTTTTATTTTCATTTACCAACGGAGCTTTGCTGTTGTACATATCAAGCATATATTGTATAGCATCTATTCCGTGACCGCTGACCGGAAGGAACAACTGTATAATCTTTAGGGCATAAACTTCCCCGTCACCACCGTATCTGGCTCTTCCCGCAGACGACATACTTCCCGCCTGTGCCATTGACACAAACACTGGTATGCAGCATACTACTACCGCAACAGCAATGACACCTATGCTGACAGCACCTCTGATAAGAGTTTTGACACTTGGCTTCTTCGCCCACGCACTGACCGTTGCCACCAATATAACAAAACATCCGAACACCTGCCAATAACCGATTCCCTGCGTTGCCACAAGTGCCGCCATAACAAGTCCGCCTATGTTACGCTTATACTTAAAGAAACCTTTTCGCGGCATCATAAACCGCTCATCCTCATACACCCATATTGCCATAAGAACCGCAAATGGTACAAAATAGTGACTGCTAAGACTTAGATGTCCCACTCCTCTCATAAACACAAACGCAAGAAATGCATACACTAAAGCACCTGCACCTGATATCCACTTCTTAGTCCCCAATAGCCTCATCACAATATACATCACCAGCGACGCAATATAGAATATGGAGAAAAACACCAGATTCGCCGCTGCAAATGTATCATTCCCGGTAAAGAATAAAAATACCTTTGCCAGAAAAACATCAGCATTGTGAAGACCCGATATTATTTCGTTATTATTGTAATAGTACTCCTCAGTTGCCGCCAGCTTATCAGTACCGATATTCCAGCCTGACTCCTGCACAATTCGCACTGTATTAATTATAGAAAACTCATCACCGCCACCGTAACCTATCGGCACCGACAAGTCGCATTTCCAAAGCTCAAAAAAGCCAAACAGCAATGCCGTCACAACCGCCCACAGCACTGCAACAGCAATAATGTCTTTATATGACTTCTCTAACAACCCCTTAATCTTCTTAGTAATCATGCTATACCTCTCCATGTTTACTTTGTGTGCTAATGGCACACTGCTACAATTTATATCATACCACATTCTTCCTAAAAAAGCCATAAAAATAACGCCCGAAACTCCAAAGTTCCGGGCGATTAACATTTGTTTCAATGAATTATAAATAATTCTCCTTACCACCTTCACGAAGGTTTGCGAGCACCTGCTTGATTTCACCGGCGTTCTCCTTAGTGCTGATTAAGATGGCATCCTGTGTGTCCACCACAATTATATCTCTAAGACCAACTGTAGCGATTAACTTGTCTGAACCTTCGATTACGCAGTCCTTTGTGTTAACCGCAACTACGTTTCCGTTGATAACGTTGTTGTTCTCATCATTCTTCTTAATTCTGCCCACTGCAAGCCAAGAACCTACATCATCCCAGCCAAAGTTGCCCGGCAAGATAAAGATATTCTCTGCCTTTTCCATAATACCGTAGTCTACTGACTGTGACTCAAGGTTAGGGAACTCCGCCTCAAGCACTGCATCCTCTGATTCAGTACCGATGCTTTCCTTAATCTTTAACAAGCCTTCGTATGTTGATGGCATGTACTTCTTGAAGCAATCAAGGATAGTAGAAATCTTCCATGTGAACATACCACTGTTCCAAAGATATGAACCGTCTGCAAGATAAGACTTTGCTGTTTCAAGGTCAGGCTTCTCAACGAACTTTTCAACCTCTCTTGCATTGCCATCCTTCTTGCTTTCGTCATACTTAACGTAGCCGTAGCCTGTCTCAGGATAGTTAGGTGTAATACCTACTGTTACAAGGTTTTCGCCCTTAATTGCAACCTCGCAGGCCTCCTTAAATGTATCAACAAAAATTTCGTTGTTCTTAATAAGGTGGTCTGATGGCAACACTATCATAACTGCATCATCATACTTAGATGCCACGTGAACTGCACCGAGGCCGATACAAGGTGCTGTGTTTCTGCCGATAGGCTCGCAGAGAATGTTCTGCTCCGGAATTCCCGGAAGCTGCTGCATAACAAGCTCCTTATAATTCTTATTAGTTGCGATGTAAACATCTTCTATATCAACGATAGGACTAATTCTTTCAACTGTAAGCTGAATCATAGTCTTTCCGTCATCTGTAAGTGATAAAAACTGCTTCGGAAGGTTAACTCTGCTTCTTGGCCAGAATCTTTCTCCCTTTCCGCCTGCCATAATCAATGCTGTAACTTTCATACAACAATACCTCCATTGTTATTTTGCTAAATTATAACCATACATTAGATAATTGTCAACTTTACTTATCTTTTCCCTTACTCATATACTCAAGATACTTCCCATGAACCTCTTTCGGCTCACCATCCATAACAATCTTTCCCTCTTTAATCCAAAGGGTTCTGTCACAAAATGCTTCAATCTGTTCAAGGTTATGTGACACAATTACAATGGTTGTCCCTTTCGCCTTAATGTCACGCAGTTTCTCAAAACATTTTTCCTGGAAATACGCATCTCCAACTGCAAGAATCTCATCAATTAAAAGGATGTCTGCATCCACATTGATTGCCACGGAAAATGCCAGTCTCATATACATACCCGACGAATAAGTTCTGACCGGTGTATCGATATACTCACCAAGCTCCGAAAATTCTATAATCTCATCAATTCTTCGATTGATTTCTTTCTTGCTAAGACCAAATATAGACGCGTTAATATATATATTCTCACGACCTGTCATATCCGGATGAAATCCGGCACCAAGCTCTATAAGACAGGACACTCGTCCGTTCATCTCTATAGTTCCCGAGGTGGGATATATAATCTTCGTGAGAAGCTTAAGGGTTGTGGATTTGCCACAACCATTCTTTCCAACAAGACCTACCGCCTCGCCACGCTTTATGTCTAAGCTGATATTATCAAGAACAAGCTTCTTTTCATGCCTGCTGCGCTTCCAGAACAGTAGCACCTCTTTAAGCTCATGCCCCTTGTCATAAAACACCTTATAAAACTTAGACATATTAGTTATTTCAATTGCATTATTGTTATCTCTCATAGTTTCACCGCTTTCTATACATTTTCTGCAAAACCTCGTTGGAGCCTGTTAAACAGTATGTACCCTGTAACAACAAAAAACACTCCAAGACCAAATGCATATAACAATGTGGACATATCCGGCACTACTTTCCAGTACAATATGTCCCTATATATAGTAATAATCGGTGTCATAGGATTAAGATTGAAAAGCGTCATATACTTTTCAGGCACCATATCCGCACCATACATAACCGGTGTAAGATACTGCAACGCCATAGTCACGATTCCAAGAATGTACTGCAAATCCCTGAAATACACCGTAAGTGCCGAAACTATCAGTGCAATTCCTATGCATAGTATATACTCCACAATCATGACCAAAGGAAGGTATAGTACTGCCTGAGGATTAATCCCTCTGCCCGACACTATAAGTACTATAAATATAACTATAAATGTAAGCAGCATATTTACTGCACCGCTGCTTACTGCCGCTATGGGCATAACTTCCCTCGGAAAATATATTTTCTTAATCATATCTTTCTCACGGATTATGCAGGTTGCACCATCCTGAACGCTGGCAGAGAAGAATATCCAAGGAATCAATGCCACAAAGAGGAAAAGATAATACTGTTCGTACCCTGCCTTCATAATCACAGAAAACACCATAGTAAACACTACAAGCTGCAATAAGGGGTTGATAAATGTCCACAGGAAACCCAGGGCAGAACCCTTGTACCGCCCACGCAAATCACGTTTTACCAGACCAACTATCATCTGCCTGTAATTAAACAATTCCTTTAAATGTTTCACTGCTGCCTCCTTAGTTATCGGATAAAATAAAATTCTTAACTGTTTCGCTTAAAGTCTCAGGCAAGTACCTCTCCGTCACTTCCTTGTACTTTTCATAATCCACCTGTTCTCTGTAATCCAGCATAGCCTTCGCAAGATTATCGGTCTGACTAAGCTCATCCCTTTCTATATCAAACCTGTTAATGCATTCCCCTACTATTTCCTCAAATATTGGCAACGCACTTACAATCACCGGCTTATTATACCACATCACTTCTATAACCGGCATACCAAAACCCTCTGCTTTAGAAGGAAACACATAACAGCCACAACTGCTGTAAAGTTCTGCCTTTTCATCATCCATCACATAACTTTTATATGTTATGCTACCGGTACTCTTTGTAATATCTTCAAGCAGTTTCTCCACATCCGGCTCCAACATCTTACCTGCCAATACAAGTTCCTTCGTTCCACCAAGCTCCCTGTACTTTTTATATGCCTTAAGAAGCAGATCAACACCTTTTCGCTTCTCCATATTTCCCACATACAACAAAAAGCCCTTTGATGCTATATCTGCCTTTTTTTCCGGTTTTGGTACTATAATATATCCCGTACAGCTGCGAATATTCTTCGCTTCCGGATAATACTTTTCGGTAATGGCCTTAGTTTCATCTGAATTGTAAAGTATCATATCCGTGTTCTTCAAAGTCTTCTTCAGACTGTGCTTAAAGTAAACGCTGTAAACCTTACCAAAGTACTCAGGATACTGAATTGGAAACATATCATGAATAGTAATCATGGTCTTGAAATCGCCCTTTAATTTCATAGGAATAACTGTATTAACTTCCCAGAATATGTCAGGCTTAATTTCCTTCAAAACCTTCTTCACATATCTAAAATACGCAAACACGGAAGCACTGTTATAAAAATGCTTTCCATATGCATACACACTGACACCTGACTCTTTAAAAAACTTTATATATTCACTTTCCGCAACGTCTGTAATAAGTACAAACTCCAATTCTTCGCACTTCACAAGCTCTTTTAAAAAGTTGTAAAGATACATTCCAACGCCACTGGGTCTGCTTCCCATGGACCTTGCATCCACTGCTATCTTCATAAGCTGCTCCAATCCCAAAAACTCATAAATCACAACTATTTTACCATTTTAAATGTATTTGCACAATGTACAATTTGCGTATATAATTTGTGTATACATTATTTAAGGAAACATTGCCTATGAATACAAAATATTACACATCCGGACAGTTCGCCGGCAAAGCCGGAGTATCTGTTAGAACTATTCGGTTTTATGATAAAGAGAATATACTGAAACCTTCCTACGTTAACGAAAACGGAAAGCGTTTCTATTCCGATGAGGACTTTGCCCGATTACAGCAGGTACTTCTTTTAAAGTACTTAGGTTTTTCTTTGGAGGATATTCGCGGCATAACTGTCAGTGACACTGACTCACACCTGCTTCTTAATTCTTTGCGAATTCAGTCGAAGCTTATCGCAGATAAGATTGAACAAATGCAGCTTGTAGCTCAGACCATCAACGACACTACTGCTGCTATTGAGAAGAATAACTCCGTGGATTGGAGCAGTATGCTTGACCTTATTCACTTAACAAGTATGGAAAATACGCTGCGCACACAATACTTGAATGCCAACAATATCTCTGCAAGAATCAACCTACACGCACTGTACTCACAGAATAAACAGGGTTGGTTTCCGTGGATATATGAAATGCTTAATATAACAGAGGATATGAATATTTTGGAACTTGGCTGCGGCAACGGTGCGCTTTGGACGGAAAATGTGAGCCGACTTTCCCATAGTGTTGATGTCACTCTCTCAGATATATCAGAGGGAATGCTTCGTGATGCCAGACGACTTCTTTCTGAAGCAACTCCTACAAGTTCAGTTTTCTCATACGCCGCTTTCGATTGTCACAGCATTCCTTATGAAGACAACAGTTTTGACCTGGTTATTGCTAATCATCTGCTGTTCTACTGTGATGATATTGATAAGGTATGTTCTGAGGTTGCCCGCGTACTGAAACCTGACGGACGCTTTATCTGCAGTACTTACGGCAGTGGACATATGAAGGAAATCAGCCGTCTTGTTCAGGAATTTGATAACCGTGTGGTACTTTCTGCGGAATCACTATATGACAGGTTCGGCCTTGATAATGGAGAATCTATTCTGTCAAAGCATTTTGACAGAATAACAAAGCATATATATGACGACTGTCTTGTAGTGGACAAGCCGGAGCCGCTTATTGAGTACATTCTTTCCTGCCACGGCAATCAGAATCAATACCTGTCAGACAGGTATAAGGACTTTAGAAAGTTTATGTCCGAGAAGACTAAAAAGGCTCTCAAGATAAGCAAAGAAGCCGGTTTGTTCATATGTACCCCAATAAAAACATAAAAAATACAAAAAACTACTTGAAGGTGACGTTACGTCACCTTTTATAATATAATCAAATAAGACTAAATGTTATTACTTGAACCAATAATGTACTATGGAGGTCAATTATGAAAGGTATAATTCTTGCCGGCGGTTCCGGCACAAGACTCTATCCGCTTACTATGGTTACATCGAAGCAGCTGCTTCCTATCTATGATAAGCCGATGATTTACTATCCTATGTCAGTTCTTATGAACGCAGGTATCAGGGATATTCTTATTATCTCTACACCACAGGACACACCGCGTTTTCAGGAGCTTTTAGGTGACGGTCACCAGTTTGGCGTTAACCTTACTTATGCGGTACAGCCAAGCCCTGACGGACTTGCACAAGCATTTATTATTGGTGCTGACTTTATCGGAGACGATTCTGTTGCAATGGTTCTTGGTGACAATATATTTGCAGGACATGGTCTTACAAAGAAGCTTAAGGCTGCCGTTGCTAACGCTGAAAATGGCAAGGGCGCAACTGTATTCGGCTACTATGTAGATGACCCTGAAAGATTCGGTATCGTTGAGTTTGACAAGGACGGCAAAGCTATCTCTATCGAAGAAAAGCCTGCTAAACCAAAGAGCAACTACTGTGTAACAGGTCTTTACTTCTACGACAACTCCGTTGTTGAGTATGCAAAGAACCTTACACCTAGTGCAAGAGGTGAGCTGGAAATTACAGACTTAAACCGCATTTACCTTGAGAATAACAACTTAAATGTTGAACTTTTAGGACAGGGCTTCACATGGCTCGACACAGGTACTCACGAAAGTCTTGTTGAGGCTACTAACTTTGTTAAGACTGTTGAGACACATCAGCACAGAAAGATTGCATGTCTTGAGGAAATCGCTTATCTCAACGGCTGGATTAGCAAAGAAGATGTGATGCAGGTTTATGAAACATTTAAGAAGAATCAGTATGGACAATACCTGCTTGACGTTGTTAACGGCAAGTATATTGATAAAACTAATTAATGGAGGACTATTATGAATATTATCGTTACCGGCGGTGCCGGATTTATCGGAAGCAACTTTATTTTCCACATGTTAAAGAAATATCCTGACTATAGAATCATTTGTCTTGATTGCCTTACTTACGCAGGTAATCTTTCAACACTTGAGTCTGTTATGGATAATCCTAATTTTAGATTTGTTAAGGAAAGCATCACTGACAGAGAAGCTGTTTACAAGCTTTTCGAGGAAGAGCATCCTGATATGGTAGTTAACTTTGCAGCTGAAAGCCACGTTGACCGCTCTATCGAGAATCCTGAAGTATTCCTTGACACTAACATCAAGGGTACTGCAGTTCTTATGGATGCTTGTAGAAAGTACGGCATTAAGCGTTATCATCAGGTTTCTACCGATGAAGTTTACGGTGACTTGCCACTTGACAGACCTGACCTCTTCTTCACAGAGGAAACACCAATTCACACAAGCAGTCCTTACAGTTCTTCAAAGGCCGGTGCAGACTTACTTGTACTTGCTTACCACAGAACATACGGACTTCCTGTAACTATCAGCCGTTGTTCAAACAACTACGGACCATATCACTTCCCTGAGAAGTTGATTCCTCTTATGATTGCCAACGCACTTAACGACAAGCCGCTTCCTGTATACGGCAAGGGTGAAAATGTGCGTGACTGGCTCTACGTTGAGGACCACTGCAAGGCTATTGACCTTATTATTCACAATGGCCGCGTAGGAGAAGTTTACAACATTGGCGGTCACAATGAGATGGCAAACATCGATATCGTTAAGATTATTTGTAAGGAACTTGGCAAGCCTGAGAGCCTTATCACATATGTTACAGACCGTAAGGGTCACGATATGCGTTACGCTATCGACCCTACAAAGATTCACTCTGAACTTGGCTGGCTTCCTGAAACTAAGTTTGCTGACGGTATCAAGAAGACAATTCAGTGGTACTTAGATAACAAAGAATGGTGGGAAACTATCATCTCAGGCGAGTACCAGAACTATTATGAGAAGATGTATAAAAACCGCTAATCATTTTATAAATATAGTACCAACGTGAGAGTACACATATACCTTGCAGACACGCTTTCGCTTGGACCTAAACGCAACGGTACTAAACTCACAAAGTTAAACAAAGTTTAACTTGTGTTCGTTAAGTGCCGGCGTTTAGCTACAGTCCGCAAGGTATATGGTACAGCTCACTTCCGCTACTATAATTACAAAATCAACCGAAAAGGAGATTTATTTATGAAGGTTTTGGTTACTGGGGTTAAGGGGCAGCTGGGATTTGACGTTGTTAATGAATTAAATAAACGAGGACATGTCGCTGTTGGTGTCGATATTGAGGAAATGGATATTACTAATCCGGTATCAGTTGAACGTGTTATAACAGGTGCTGACCCTGATGCGGTAATTCACTGTGCGGCGTGGACTGCCGTGGACGCAGCTGAAGATGCTGAGAATATTGATAAGGTTCGTCTCGTTAATGCTACAGGCACTGAGAATATTGCAAAAGTCTGCAAGGGGCTTGACTGCAAGATGATATACATTTCTACGGATTATGTATTTGACGGCGAAGGAACACGACCTTGGGAGCCGGATGATATGCGTAATCCTCTTAATGTGTACGGTCAGTCAAAGTATGAGGGTGAGCTTGCCGTAGAAAAATATCTTTCTAAGTACTATATTGTGCGAATCGCCTGGGTATTCGGCGTTAACGGTAAGAATTTTATAAAGACTATGCTCAATCTGGGCAAAACCCGTGATGCACTCACAGTTGTGAACGACCAGATTGGTACCCCTACTTACACATATGATTTGGCAAGATTGCTTGTAGATATGGTTGAAACTGACAAATACGGCCGCTACCACGCTACTAACGAGGGCGGTTATATCAGCTGGTATGATTTCACATGCGAGATTATGAAACAGGCAAGTGCATACAATGCTGTTTATGGCAATGTATCCGTGTCACCTGTTGACAGCTCGGCATACCCAGCTAAAGCTAAGCGTCCGTCAAACAGCCGTATGGACAAAAGCAAACTTACTGACAATGGTTTCAAACCGCTTCCAACGTGGCAGGATGCGTTGTCAAGATACCTTAAAGAAATTGAATTTTAATTAGTGGGGACGTTCTACCGGAACGACCTCCTCGGAATGGAGTTTATTATGGGACAGATTAAAGTTACAACTTGCCCTATTGAAGGGCTTTATATAATTGAGCCGACTGTTCACGGAGATTCACGTGGCTATTTCGTGGAGACTTACAATAAGAAGGATATGGAAGAAGCCGGACTTACCATGGACTTTGTGCAGGATAATCAGTCTTGCTCTACTAAAGGCGTTCTTCGTGGTCTGCATTTTCAGAAGGAATTCCCTCAGGGAAAGCTGGTTCGTGTAATCAAGGGTTCTGTTTTCGATGTTGCTGTTGACTTAAGAAAGAACAGTCCAACCTATGGACAGTGGTATGGAGTGGAGCTTACTGAAGAGAACAAGAAGCAGTTCTACATCTCTCCGGGCTTCGCTCACGGTTTCCTTGTTCTTAGCGACATAGCAGAATTCTGCTACAAATGTACTGACTTCTATCACCCTGGTGATGAAGGCGGTCTTGCTTGGAACGACCCTGCTATTGGCATCCAGTGGCCTGAGCTTAAGGGTGAATATCCGGGCAATGCTTCTGCAGAGGGCTACACTCTTAGCGATGGCACTAAGCTTAATTTAAGTGAGAAGGACCAGAAGTGGTTAACACTTGGCGAGACATTTGCGTTTTAATACATGAGTGATAACGATGGGGCATATCAATTTGTGATATGCCCCATCAAAAATATTAATTACAACATCGCAAATGTATTAACTGGCTTCTACGCATCGTTTAATCAATTGAACAGTT
>JAFQIQ010000163.1 GCA_017397445.1 Lachnospira sp. | reverse complement strand
TAAGCGAAGGTATATCAAGATTTTGCGTGGGACTGGCAAAGAAGGCGCTGCTTGCTAACAGTTGTGCAGCAATTCTTTCCAATGTGTTGCCGGAAACTTTAAGTGCTAACAGTACGGTAACTGTGGCAGGTGCATGGTTTGGCGGTTTGCTTTATATGTTGCATATATATCTTGATTTTTCAGCTTATTCAGATATGGCAATCGGGCTTGGTCGTATGACAGGTTTTCATTATAGGGAGAATTTTAACTATCCGTACATAGCAGGAACTGTTACAGATTTTTGGAGAAGATGGCACATTTCCTTAAGTACATTTTTTAGAGATTATGTGTATATCCCTTTGGGAGGAAACAGGAAAGGTCTCTTTAGACAGATAATTAATATGTTTATAGTATGGGGACTTACAGGTTTGTGGCACGGTGCATCTTACAATTTTGTGTTGTGGGGATTGTATTATTTTGTATTCCTTGCAATAGAAAAGGCTGTGCTGTTGCGTTTGTTTGAGAAGTTTAAAAATGTGTTTACTGTTGTTATTGGGCATGTATACACATTGTTGGTTGTGTTTTTCGGATGGGTGCTTTTCAGGTTCACGGATTTTACAAGTATGAAGATTGCTTTAAGGGCTATGTTTGGTCTTAATGGCAATGTGTTCTGTAATATGGAAATAGTTACCGTAATATTAAATAACATAGTATTTATTGTGGTTTGTATTGTTGCTGCGACACCGTTTGTAAAGTGGTTGGCAGGAAAGTTAAAGAAAAGGGCAGAAAATGATAAGGCTGTATATATGCACATATATAATGCAATTAATCTTGCTGTACCTGTTTTGCTATTGTTTCTTGCAACAATCGCCTTAGTGGGGGACAGCTACAATCCGTTTATATATTTTAGGTTTTAGTTAGGAATAAAGAGGTTTTAATGTCTAACAGAAGAAAGAGAAATGTCGGCAGAGATAATAAAAAGAATAAGCCCGGAAGCCGGGAGTACCTTATGAAAAAGGCTGCAATCGCTAAGATTGTGGTCTTTAGTGTTATGCTGCTAACTGGAATGGTTATTTCTTTTATGATGCCTTTAAGGCCAAGAGTGTCGGAGAGTGAGAACAGAGTGCTGGCAGCATTTCCACAGTTTAAGGTGGAGAGTTTTATGGATGGCACGTATTTTGGTGAGATAGACAGATGGTATTCAGATACTTTTCCGTTCAGAGACGGTTTGCTGGCCTGCAATGACAAATTCACATCCCTGTATGGTATAAGAGATTCCGTGGTGCATGGTGAAATTGTAGCCGGTGACGACATTCCTGATGTGGATTTAGACGATATTATGAATCCCGGAACTGATAAGGGTGAGGATGTTTATGAGGACTCAGACTATGCAGATGACGATATTGTAACTGATACTACTGAAGATAAAGGTGAAACATTTGGTTCAATACTGGTGTATGGTGACAGCGCATATGAGTATTATGTGTACTCGCAGAAAAATGCTGATACTTATGTGAATGTGGTGAATAATCTGGCTGCAAAGCTTACAGGTAAGGCATCTTTTCATAATGTAATTATTCCTGTCAGTATGGACATTACGTTGCCGGACAGCATTCGCAGCGGAATTACTACAAGTGATCAGAGGAAGGCTATATTATATATGTATAGCAAGATGGGAAGTGCTGTTAATAAGACATTTATATTCGATATGTTAAAGTCTCATAACAGTGAATACATTTATTTTAGAACAGACCATCATTGGACGTCACTGGCGGCATATTATACGTACTGTATGATGGCTCCGCAACTGGGGATAACACCTAATACTTTGAATTCCTATGAGAAGAAAGAATTTACGGGATTTCAGGGAAGTTTTTATAAGAGTACCAAGGAACAGGTGTTGATAAATAATCCGGATACAGTTACGGCTTACGTACCTGTGTCAACGAATTCCATGAAGTACTGTAACGAGAAAGGACAGATGGTGGACTATAAGATAGTTTCAGATGTTTCAGGGTTCCAATCTTACAACAAGTATAGTACATTTATTGCAGGAGATAATTCTTATTCTGAGATAGTTAATCCTAAACTGAATGACGGTTCGTCCTGTCTTGTGATTAAGGAGTCCTTCGGCAACGCGCTGGTGCCGTTTCTGGTTGACCATTATCAGTATGTGTATGTGGTGGATTACAGACATTTCGATGGTACTATTTTAGAGTTGGTTGATAAGAAGAATATTAAAAATGTTATTATGATTAACAATATAGTTGCTACCACTGCGTCAGACACATTGGCGCAGATGAAGAAGGTGTGCAGGTGAAAAAAGTTGGGCGAAAATATCGTCCAACTTTTTTCAATCATAATTACAAATTACTTGTATCCATGTGCTTTGTAGGTAAGCCTTCCATATAAAGCTGCTTGCAGGCTGTGAGTACAGCAGAGCAGTAATAGATGGCAAATATAGCGGTAAGCGCCTGTGTTATAATAACAAGCATACTGATGTTTGACATAGTGGTCATAAAGCTTGCGAAAATTAAAGCACCAAGCAGGAACCAGATTTTTCTAAAGGAGCGGGTTGCTGCTTCTTTTTCCTGGAACTTGGCTTCAAGCATAAGTCCTTCGCTGAAATAATAAGTAAAGTAAATCAGTGTAATGGTTGCACAACCTGTTACAATCTGAGTTGTGTACTGATTGCCCTTTATTCCCACAAGATAACCAAATGCAAGGCTGAATATGGAGAGGATAATTCCAAGTATCATAATGCCACGCATTTTCTTGAAAACCAGGTTTCTTTTGCTTATAGGAAAACCACCTATTGCAATGAGTATAGCGCCGACTAAATCGGAGAAAATATCTATGTATGTGTTACCGACTCTGATGTTTAACTGGAGAATCAGAAGCATAATACCTACAAGAATTAATGTTATGTTCTTTTTGTTCATGATTAAAAAGCCTCCAATGCATTTAATGTGACTATTTTAGAATATTTGGAGGACAAGGTCAACTGTCAGGGAAGGATTTTAGATAAATTTTATATTGATTATATAAAATGTGACATTACATCAGTTGTTCTTTTTTGGATGATGTGTTAAAATGTTCAACGAATTTGACTATATGGAGAAGTTTATGCTTGAATGGTTAAAACCGCAGATATCAGATGGTAACATAATAAGAGAGATTGTTGCGAAGTCGGGTAATATGGGAAGTGACTGTACATTTGCCAATATATATCTGTTGCGCAATAAGTATGATATTGAAATTTGCAGATATAGAGACTTTGTGATAAGAAGATATAACGGAAAAGGTGCGAGGTGTGGGTACACATTTCCCATAGGTACGGGGGATGTGGGAAAGGCTTTGGAAAAAATTACTGAGGATGCTGCACTGAGGGGCGAAAGCTTGAGATTTGCCTTTGTGACGGAGGAACAGAAGCAGTTATTGGAGGAACTGTTGCCTGGACAGTTATGTTATGAGTCGGATTTAGGTGACAGCGACTACGTATATCTGAGAAGTGAGCTTGCAGCACTTAGTGGCAAAGCATTTCACAAAAAGAAGAATCATTATTCGAGATTTATGAGGACATATCCGGATTGCGAGTATGCGGAAATCGGATGCGGAAATTGGGATGATGCAAGACAGGTTGCAGACATCTGGTATGATGAACGTTGCGGTAACAATAATGAATCCGGAGACGGTTCGCGCAATGACGGAGAAGGCAACGGTCAGGCCGGGGAGGCAGATGATGAGTCCCTTGCCATGGAATATCAGGCTATATGCGAGGCTTTGGACAATTTTGATGAGTTGGAGCTTCGCGGAGGAATTATATACGTGAATAATAAACCGGTTGCCATGACTATTGCATCTATGACAAACAGCGAAGTGTGCAATGTGCATTTTGAGAAGGTTATAGGACAGTATGCGGCAGCAGGCGGATATGCTGCGATTAATAAGATGTTTGCTGAACAGTTGGAAGGTGTTACCTACATTAACCGCGAGGAGGATGTGGGGATAGAAGGACTTCGTAAAGCGAAAATGTCGTATCACCCGAAATTTATGATAAAAAAATATGGAGCCGGTTATGTTATCTAAGGTATTGAGTAAGGAGACCTGTGCAGACTGCAGATTTTGTTGTGCATTTAGAAGATGCAGCTTGTGGGAAACTCCGTTTTTTGACAGAGAGATTGTTGATAAGTACAGTGTACGAGGAATAAGATTTGAGTTATCTGACGAAGCTGTCGGGTGCGGAAGACTGGATTATACGGGGAAATATCACACAGATGATGAAAATGAAGAGGCACCGTGCGAATTTCTTGATGTGAATAGAGGGTGCGTGCTTCCTGATGAAGATAAACCCTTTGATTGCAAAATCTGGCCTTTAAGAATTATGAATAAGGACGGCAAGACAGTTATTGCGCTGACGCCGACCTGTCCGGCCATTAACAGGTATCCAATTGAGGTTATGGAGGATTTGGTTAAGGATGGTTTGGGCAAAAAGATATATGAATATGCACAGGCACATCCATATATTATAAAGGAATACAGGGAAGGATTTCCTGTTCTTATGAGCTTTTAGAATGGCTGGAAAGCCGATGAAACATAGCTTTGCGGAAACATGATGAAATTTTTTTGAAAAAAGTGAAAAAAGTACTTGCATTCTTGGCAACATTGATATATAATATCAAATGTCGCTAAGATAGTGGGCTTTCGCCAAATTGGTAAGGCACTGGATTCTGATTCCAGCATCTGGGGGTTCGAGTCCCTCAAGCCCAGCTACAACCCCCACGCAGTATGCGTGGGGATTTTTTGATTTATGGGAGTTTGGATATGATTGAATTAGGAAAGACGCAATGTTTAAATGTCGTGAAGAAAACGGATTTTGGTGTGTACCTTGGTACAGAGGCTGATAAGGTATTGCTTCCTGGCAAGATGGTTCCGGAAGATATTGAAGTGGGTGATGCACTTACTGTGTTTGTTTACAGAGATTCAAGCGACAGACTTATTGCTACAACTAAGGAGCCTAAGATTAAGCTTGGCGGACTTGCAAGGTTAAGGGTTTCACAGATTGGCAAGATTGGAGCATTTCTTGACTGGGGGCTGGAGAAGGATTTGTTTCTTCCTTTTAAAGAACAGGTTACTCATGTGCAGGAAGGCGATGAGTGTCTTGTAGCATTATATGTGGATAAAAGTAACAGACTTGCGGCAACTATGAGAGTATATCCATACCTTACCTGTGCGGAGAATTATGTTAAGGATAGTGCGGTAAGCGGAACTATTATTGAGATTAAGCCGGAGTTTGGTGCATTCGTTGCAATAGATGATAAGTTTTTTGGTCTTGTGCCTAAGAATCAGATGTCGGAAAGACTGAAGGTTGGCGATATTGTTTATGGAAGAGTGTCTCAGGTGCGTGAGGACGGAAAACTCACGGTTAGCCTTAAGCAAAAAGCTTATATTCAGATGGACGAGGACTCAAAAATAATATATAATGCTATAGTGGAGAATGGTGGTAAATTACCATTTACGGATAAGGCAGAAGCTTCTGTGATAAAAGAACATTTTGATATGAGTAAAAATGCTTTTAAGCGCGGCGTGGGTCGTCTCTTAAAGGAAGGTAAGATTGCTATTACAGAAGATTCTATTATTCAGAAATAATATATGCGCAAAGCGCAGGAAAGAGGGTTTATTATGCAGAAAGTTATCAGTACAGACAAGGCACCAAGTGCGATTGGACCATATTCACAGGCTATTGAGATTAATAATATGGTTTACACATCAGGAGTTATTCCTGTTAATCCTGCAACAGGTGAGATTCCTGAGGGTGTTGAGGCACAGGCTAATCAGGCATTTCAGAATCTTTGCAACCTTGTAGAGGCATCAGGTTCTAAGGTGGAGAATATTGTTAAGACTACAGTATTCATCAAAGAGATGAATGACTTCGGCAAGATTAATGAGATTTACAAGAATTATTTTAAGGAGCCGTTCCCTGCACGTTCCTGTGTGGAAGTAGCAAGACTCCCTAAGGATGTTCTTCTTGAGATTGAGGCTATTGCATATAAGTAATACACAAAGGGGGAAAAATATGTGCAGAAGGATTAATCTTTTTTATCCCTGCCTT
This sequence comes from Lachnospira sp., assembly GCA_017397445.1. GTDB lineage: Bacteria > Bacillota > Clostridia > Lachnospirales > Lachnospiraceae > Lachnospira. The sequence continues at coordinate 5,403 of JAFQIQ010000163.1, read as the reverse complement.
TTGGGTGGATATTACGTTTTTAGCATAATTGTCAGTATTATATTAAGTGCAATTGAGACGGAATTGCCGCTTTGGCTGAGTCTTGTGTTAAGTCAGGGCATATTGCTGGCAATAGCATTGGTTTATGTGCTTATTAACAAGATTAATATTGTAAAATGTATTCCTTATCGTAAGTTAAAGATTGGAGATGCAATATTTTCAATATTGTTCGGCTATGCCATAGTGCCGTTAGTGCTGTTGATTAGTAATATTACGATGCTATTTTCAACTAATCATGTGGCAGAGTCGTCTAATGAGCTGACAACGTATCCGTTCCTGTTGCAGATATTCCTTATGGCAGTAATTCCGCCATTGGTTGAGGAGTTTATATGCAGAGGATTGTTCTATCATTCATATAGAAAGAACGGAATCCTTGGTGCGGCAGTTGCCAGCGGTTTAGTGTTTGGTATATTGCACCTTAATATCAATCAGTTTTGTTATGCTTTTCTTATGGGTATAATGTTCGCATTTTTAGTGGAGGCTACAGGTTCAATCTGGTCTTCGGTTTTGGCACATTTCTCTTTTAATACCTATTCAATTATTATGATGAAGGTGTCAGAGGTGCTGACTTCCGGTGAGTCTGTGGAAGATGCTGCTCAGACTGTGGAAACAGGCGGCGTAGAGATGTTTGTAGTACGTATTATGGCAATAATTATGCTTGCATTTATGGCAGCTATATTTACAGCTCTGGCATTCATTATATTTATGACAATGGCAAAGCGTAATGGCAGATGGGAATATATTAAGCAGAATTTCAAATGGGGTATGAAGCCTAGAAACGGAGAGAAATTCTTTGATTTGAGCTTTATACTTACTTCGGTTATTGCAGGTTTGTACATGATCTCTACGGAGATTATGATATATCTGTCGTCACTTATAAGTTAAATAAACAGTAAAACAAAAACCCGCGGGATTAACCGCGGGCTTTTGTTTTTGTGGGGGTACCACAAAAGAAAATGAGAAAGGAAAAATATAAGAAATTATACACTGTAATCTATGTTCTGACCAAGGTGAGGCATAACGGATGTCTCAAGCATCTTCTGAATACCATCACCGGTAGTTTCTAACGTATCTAAACTTTTCTTTAACATAAGGACCTCGATGTCGTTAGATACATTCGCATGACTCATAGGAATTGAAAGAGAAGAAATATTCATAACAACACCTCCCTGTTAATATTAAAGAATAACTTCTTTGCTTGTATTAATTATAGTACAATCTGATTAATAATGCAAGAACATTTTCAATTAATTTGTATAAATAAATTTCCTGCGTAAATACTTCATATTAAAAGGGGGAAGTATATGGCCGGATATAAGAAAAGAAGTTTGCAGCTGGTGATTGGGACATTTTTTATGGCAATAGCCTACAAAAGTATATATGATTCCGTACAGATGGTAACCGGAGGGTTTTCAGGAATAGGAGTTATTGTAAGACATTTGACTATGGGGATTGTAGAGGGCGGAATTCCTATGTGGGTTACTAATGTTGTGCTTAATGTTCCGCTGTTTATTGCATCGTATATTATAAAAGGAAGAAAGTTTGTAGCGGATACAGTGGTTGGAACGGCTTTGCTCACGGTTTTTCTGGCGGTACTGCCAAGTAAAATGCCGGAAACGACGGATTATCTGATTGCTGCGGTTACAGGTGGTGTTCTGTACGGGTTAGGGATAGGGCTTGTCCTAAGTGCAGGAGCAACAACAGGTGGTACGGATATGTTAGCTGTGCTTTTGACGAAAGTGTTAAAAGGGTATTCGATTGTGAGAATTATGCAGATTATTGACGGACTTATAATAGTGGCGGGAATGGTTGTGTTTGGAATCCGTATAAGTCTGTATGCAATGATTGCTATATATATAGGAACAATTGTTTCTGACAGAATCGTGGAAGGTGCCAAAAGTGCTAAAGCAGTATGGATTATCTCTGATAATTACAGAGAAATCGCTCAAGGAGTTATGAAGGAACTTGTGCGTGGGGCTACTTTATTTAAAGGAAACGGAATGTACAGTGATGAACGCAGAAATGTGTTGCTATGCGTGGTTTCAAAGAAACAAATCCCCAGATTAAAAGAAATTGCACAAAGTGCTGATAATAAAGTTTTTATAATTATTGGTGATGTTCGTGAAGTTTGGGGTGAGGGTTTTGTGAAAATTACACATTAAAATAGCCTGTGTGGTAAAATTGCCGAAAAAAGTGAGTGATATTTGTAAAAAGTTGATATGGTAATTGCCTATGAAGTATAGTATATTATGTACATCAATTAATCGGTGCAACGCACCTATTATTTCATTTATTTAGGAGGAATTTTTAGAATGGCAAGTTTATCACTTAAGAATGTATGTAAAGTATATCCTAACGGATTTGTTGCTGTTAAGGACTTTAATCTTGATATTACAGATCAGGAGTTTATCATCTTCGTAGGTCCTTCAGGTTGTGGTAAGTCTACAACACTTCGTATGATCGCTGGTCTTGAGGAGATTAGCTCAGGTGAGTTATGGATTGGTGACAAGATGGTTAACGACGTAGAGCCAAAGGATAGAGATATCGCGATGGTATTCCAGAATTACGCTTTGTATCCACATATGACAGTATTTGATAATATGGCATTTGGTCTTAAGTTAAGAAAGGTACCAAAGGCTGATATCGCTAAGGCAGTACATGAGGCAGCTAAGATTCTTGATATTGAGCACTTACTTGATCGTAAGCCAAAGGCTCTTTCAGGTGGTCAGAGACAGAGAGTTGCCATGGGTCGTGCTATCGTACGTAACCCTAAGGTATTCTTGATGGATGAGCCTCTTTCAAACTTGGATGCTAAGTTGAGAGTACAGATGCGTGTTGAGATTTCTAAGCTTCACCAGAGATTACAGACAACAATCATCTACGTAACACATGACCAGACAGAGGCTATGACACTTGGTACAAGAATCGTAGTTCTTAAGGATGGTATCATTCAGCAGGTAGATACACCTCAGAACCTTTACAATACACCACAGAACATCTTCGTTGCCGGATTCATCGGATCTCCACAGATGAACCTTATCGATGCTGATGTTGTTGAAGAGGGTGCTAATGTAGTTCTTCAGATGGATGAGAATGTAGCTATTAAGTTACCAGCTGACAAGAGCAAGGTAATCATTGATAATGGTTATGTAGGTAAGAAGGTTGTAGTTGGTGTTCGTCCAGAGGATGTTAAGAACGATGAGGACTTCGTTGAGAAGCATTCTAACGCTACATTCAAGGCTGAAGTTAAGGTATACGAGTTACTCGGTGCTGAAGTTAACCTTCACTATGATATTGCTGATCAGACATGTACAGCAAAGGTTAACCCACGTACAACAGCTCGTCCTGGCGATGTTGTAACATTTGCTATGGATGTTGCTAGACTCCATGTATTTGACAAGGAGACAGAGCAGATTATTACTCACTAATTATGAGTCATAACTGACATTTTTAAGATAATTTTAGAGGAAATGTATAGAAATTATGCATTTCCTCTTTTTTTTTTCCGCGTTTTGCTTTACAATATAAGCAGGATAATTTTTGAAGGGGTGTACCTATGATTTCAAATTCAATTTTACAAACAACAATAGATGGTATTAAGTCAATTTCGCGAGTTGACTTATGTGTTTTGGATGCAGCTGGAAAGGTTGTGGCAAAGACATTCGATGAGACAAGGGCTAATGTGGCGGACGCAGTAGCATTTATTAATTCGCAGGCAGATAGTCAGGCAGTTAATGGCTGTCAGTTTTTTAAAGTGCTTGAGGATAATTCCCTGGAGTATGTGGTTTTAGTACAGGGCGCAAGCGATGAAGCTCATATGATTGGAAAGATGGCTACATTTCAGATTCAGAATTTGATGATTGCATACAAAGAAAGATTTGATAAGGATAATTATATCAAGAATCTTTTGTTGGATAATCTGTTGAGAGTTGATATGTATACACGTGCGGAAAAGTTGCATATAGATACGGATGTTAAGCGTTTGGTATACATTATTGAGACAAAGAGAGAGAAAGATACTAATGCTTTGGAGATAGTTAAAACTCTTTATGCGGGAAAGTCAAGAGATTTTATAACTGCAGTAGATGAGAAGAGTATTATACTGGTAAAAGAGGTAAAGGGAACAGAGACTTACGCAGAGCTTGATAAGACTGCGGAAGTTATTGTTGATATGCTTAATACAGAAGCTATGAGTTCAGCACATGTGGCTTATGGTACTGTCGTTAATGATATTCGTGAAGTTTCACGTTCTTACAAGGAAGCTAAGATGGCTCTTGATGTTGGGAAGATATTCTATAGCAACAGGAATGTAGTGGGTTATGGAAGACTGGGCATCGGAAGAATTATATATCAGTTGCCGATTCCATTGTGCCAGATGTTCATCAAAGAGATATTCGGTGAGATTACACCGGATGATTTTGATGATGAGATGTTGTCTACTATCAACAAGTTCTTCGAGAACAGTTTGAATGTATCAGAGACATCAAGACAGTTGTATATTCACAGAAACACTCTTGTGTACAGACTTGATAAGCTTCAGAAGATGACAGGTCTGGATATAAGAGTATTTGATGATGCAATTACATTGAAGATTGCACTTATGGTAGTTAAATATATGAAGTATATGGAAAGTAAAGACACATTTTAATGGAGGAGATTACCGATGATAATCTTAGAAAATGTTACCAAGACATATTCTACAGGTGTGCCGGCTCTTAACGGGATTAATCTGCACATTCAAAAGGGTGAATTTGTCTTTATCGTAGGTAAGAGTGGTTCGGGAAAGTCTACTCTTATTAAGCTGTTGCTTAAAGAGCTCGAACCTACATCAGGAAAGATATATGTTAACAAAAAATATGTCAATAAAGTAACCAGAAAAAAGTTACCATACTTAAGAAGAGATATAGGCGTTATATTCCAGGATTTCAGATTGCTGGGAGATCGTAATGTTTTCGAGAACATTGCATTTGCCATGAAAGTAGTAGAGGCTCCTACAAAAAAGATTAAGAGTCGTGTTTTGTCGCTTCTTTCGATGGTAGGATTGTTGGACAAGTATAAGGCTTTCCCTAATCAGTTATCAGGTGGTGAGCAGCAGAGAGTTGCCATTGCCAGAGCGTTGATTAACAAGCCTTCTATTTTGTTGTGCGATGAGCCTACAGGTAATCTTGACCCGGCAAACTCGGTAGAGATTATGAAGATATTGGACAGAGCTAATAAGCAAGGTACAACAGTACTTGTAGTTACACACAATATGGAAATTGTCCAGCAGATGAAGAAGCGTACCATTACTATGAGTGAAGGTAAGATAATCAGCGATATGGAAAAGGGTGGTTATTTCTATGAGGATTAGATCATTAGGACATC
>JAFQIQ010000162.1 GCA_017397445.1 Lachnospira sp. | reverse complement strand
GTCCTTTAAGGTTCTTATTAAAGAACTTCAGAGTCTTGGTCTGGATATGAGAGTTTTCGCTGCCAATAACGAAGAAATAGACTTGAGAAACACATCAGATGACGATGTTTCGCCCACACCCTCCAAGATTGAATCGGAAGACGATTTGATTAAGTATACAGAAAATGAGGAAGAGGATATTGACGACATCGAAGAAAACGGTGATGATTACGATGATATCGACATTGATGAAGATGAAGAAAACGATGTAGATGATTCACTTCTTGACGATGAAGAAGATATCAATATCGACGAGCTGTTGGCAGACGAATTTGATGAGGAATAATTTCCCACATAATGATTTTGAAAGGGAGTTTAACAATGGTAGAATTCAATAATTTTGAAACTATAAAAATAGGCTTAGCCTCTCCTGAAAAAATAAGAGAGTGGTCTTACGGTGAGGTTAAAAAACCGGAAACCATAAACTACAGAACTCAGAAGCCCGAAAAAGACGGTTTGTTCTGCGAAAAAGTTTTCGGTCCGCAAAGAGACTGGGAGTGTCATTGCGGTAAATATAAAAGAATAAGATATAAAGGTGTAATCTGTGACCGCTGCGGTGTTGAGGTTACACGTTCCAAGGTAAGACGTGAGAGAATGGGACACATTGAGCTTGCTACACCCGTTTCTCATATCTGGTATTTCAAGGGCATTCCCTCCAGAATGGGCCTGCTTCTTGATTTAACTCCGAGAATCCTTGAAAGAGTGCTTTATTTTGCATCTTTCATCGTAATTGATCCCGGAAAAACAAGCCTTGTTGAAAAACAGATTCTTACAGAAAAAGAATACAGAGAAGCAAGAGAAAAATACGGCGATAAATTCAAAGCCGGTATGGGCGCTGCTGCTATTAAGGAACTTCTTCAGAAGATTGACTTAGAGGCAATGAGCGTTGAAATCAAAGAAGAACTTCAGTCTGCAAGCGGTCAGAAAAAGGTTAAGCTTATGAAAACCTTAGAGGCTGTTGAAGCTTTCCGTTTATCAGGAAATAAACCCGAATGGATGATTCTGGATGTAGTTCCCGTTATTCCTCCGGATTTAAGACCTATGGTTCAGTTGGACGGCGGAAGATTTGCAGCAAGTGACTTAAACGATTTGTACAGACGTGTTATAAACAGAAACAACAGACTTAAAAAACTTCTTGAACTGAATGCACCCGATATCATTGTAAGAAATGAAAAGAGAATGCTTCAGGAAGCTGTTGACGCTCTTATCGACAACGGCAGAAGAGGTAAGCCTGTTGTTGGTCCCGGTAACAGACCTTTGAAATCCCTTTCCGATTTGCTTAAAGGTAAACAGGGACGTTTCAGACAGAACCTGCTTGGTAAACGTGTTGACTATTCAGGACGTTCCGTTATCGTTGTTGGTCCTTATCTTAAAATTTATCAGTGTGGTCTTCCTAAGGAAATGGCTCTTGAGCTGTTCAAGCCTTTCGTAATGAAAAAGCTTGTTGAAACAGGAAAAGCACACAATATAAAAAGTGCAAAAAGAATGGTTGAAAGAGTTCGTGATGAGGTTTGGGATATCTTAGAAGAGGTTATCAAGGAACATCCCGTTCTTCTTAACCGTGCTCCCACACTTCACAGACTTGGTATTCAGGCTTTCGAACCGGTACTTGTTGAAGGAAGAGCACTAAGACTTCATCCTCTTGTTTGTACAGCTTACAACGCCGACTTCGACGGTGACCAGATGGCTGTTCACGTTCCGCTTTCTGCAGAAGCTCAGGCGGAAGCAAGATTTCTTATGCTTTCAGCAAACAACCTTTTGAAACCTCAGGACGGTAAACCCGTTGTTGTACCTACACAGGATATGATTCTTGGTAGTTACTACCTGACAATGACAGACAACAGAAAAACTCCCCGTGATGAACAGGGTAATATGATAATTAAAGCTTTTTCCGATTTCAACGAAGCTGTTCTTGCTTATGAAAACGGCGCTATAACCTTACAGCAGACCATTAAAGTGTTTAATGAAAAGGTTATCGACGGAGAAGTAAAAAAAGGTATGATCAACGCAACAGTAGGTCAGATTATTTTCAACGAAAATATTCCTCAGGATTTAGGCTTTGTTAACAGAGAAGAAAAACCCTTTGACCTGGAAATTACCGTTTCTGTTGATAAGAAAATGCTTGGTAAAATCATTGATAAATGTATCAGAGTTCACGGTGCAACAGAAACTGCGAGAGTTGTTGACGAAATTAAAGCTCTTGGCTTTAAATATTCAACAAAGGGTGCTCTTACCGTAAGCGTATCCGATATGGTTGTTCCCGAAACAAAGAAAACAATGCTTGCTGAAGCCGATGAACAGGTTGCTAAAATCAAAAAACAGTTCAGAAGAGGTATGATAACAGAGGAAGAAAGATATAACGCTGTTATCGATGTATGGGCTAAAACCACCGAAAATGTTGCGAAAGAGCTTATGAACGGTCTGGATGAATTCAATCCTATCCGTATGATGGCTGATTCCGGAGCCCGTGGTAGCGCCGCTCAGATAAGACAGCTTGCAGGTATGCGTGGTCTTATGGCTAACACAACCGGTAAAGCTATCGAAATTCCGATTCGTGCTAATTTCCGTGAAGGACTTAATGTTCTTGAATACTTCATTTCAACCCGTGGTGCGAGAAAAGGTCTTGCCGATACTGCTCTTCGTACTGCCGACTCCGGTTACCTTACAAGAAGACTTGTTGATGTCAGCCAGGATATCATTATAAGACAGACAGACGACAACAGCTTCGACTGCGGTTCCAAAGACGGTATCTGGGTTGAAGATATCAAAGAGGGCAACGGCGTACTTGAAGGTCTTACAGAAAGACTTATCGGCAGATACGTTGTTGACGATGTTGTTGATCCTGCAACAGGTGAAGTTATTGTTGAAGCTCCTAAGAGAGGCGAAAACGGCGAAATTATCTGTGAGGGTAAAATGATGGAAGAAGAAGATGCCAAAAAGATTATTGCTGCGGGCATCACAAGAGTTCATGTTCGTTCCGCTTTGGGATGCCGTTTAAAACACGGTGTTTGTCCCAAATGTTATGGTGCTAACCTTGCAACAGGTAATCAGGTTAACGTTGGTGAAGCTGTTGGTATTATCGCTGCTCAGTCTATCGGTGAACCCGGTACACAGCTTACCATGAGAACCTTCCATACCGGTGGTGTTGCCGGCGGCGATATCACGCAGGGTCTTCCCAGAGTTGAAGAGCTGTTTGAAGCAAGAAAGCCCAAGGGACTTGCAATTATTTCTGATATTGACGGTAAAGTTACTTATCAGGAAACCAAAAAGAAAAGAGAAATCGTTGTTACTAATAAAGACGGTGAAGCTGAAACCTATTCAATTCCTTACGGTTCAACCATTAAAGTTCACGACGGCGATGAAATTTGTGCCGGTGATCCTATTACTGAAGGTTCAATTTATCCTCACGATATCTTGAGAATTCAGGGACAGACCGAGGTTTGGAACTATCTTATCAAGGAAGTTCAGAAGGTTTACAGAAGCCAGGGTGTTGATATCAGCGATAAGCATATTGAAGTTATCGTAAGACAGATGATGAGAAAAATCAAGATTGAAGATTCCGGTGATACACCTATGCTTGCAGGCAGTCTTGTTGATATCTTTGAATTCAACGAAGAAAATGCAAAAGCGGAAGCGCTTGGAAAACTTCCTGCTCAGGGTAATGTTGTGCTTCTTGGTATCACAAAAGCTTCTCTTGCTACGGATTCATTCTTATCCGCCGCTTCCTTCCAGGAAACCACAAGAGTTCTTACAGAAGCAGCTATCAAAGGTAAGAGCGATCCGCTTATCGGTCTTAAAGAAAACGTTATTATCGGTAAGCTGATCCCTGCAGGTACAGGTATGCCTGCATATAAGGATGTAAGCGTTGAAACCGTAAACGATGACGTTCTTGACCTTTATGAATAATTAAAATTTAACGGCAAAAGGTGAAAAAACCTTTTGCCGTTGTTTTGCAGAAAAAAATTTTTAAAAAACTATTGACAATTTGATATATTTAGTGGTACAATAGTGCTATATGTTCGGATGATGGGTAAAATTGTCCTGAACTATAAATAATTTACGGTTTAAAGTTTATACTTTAAATATATATTCTATACACAGGAGGTGAAATCACTAAATGCCTACATTTAACCAGTTAGTAAGAAAGGGTAGAAAATCTTTAGGTAAGAAATCAACTGCTCCTGCTCTTCAGAAGGGCTTGAACACTTTGAAAAAGCTTCCTACAGACCAGAGCTCTCCTCAGAAAAGAGGTGTTTGCACATCTGTTAAGACAACTACTCCCAAAAAGCCTAACTCAGCTCTTAGAAAAATTGCCAGAGTAAGACTTACAAATGGTATTGAGGTAACATCTTACATTCCCGGTATTGGTCATAACCTTCAGGAACATAGCGTTGTTCTTATAAGAGGTGGTAGAGTAAAAGACCTTCCCGGTGTACGTTATCACATTATCAGAGGTACCTTGGATACTGCCGGTGTTGCAAACAGAAACCAGTCAAGATCCAAATACGGTGCTAAGAAACCCAAGGCTGCTAAATAATTGCCTTAAAAAATTATTTGAAATTTTCAATTCGTATTATTTGATGCGAAAAAGGTATCAAAGTGCTTTTACGAGTTTTTATATATATTATAATTACCTTAAAAGCGCTCACAGTGATGAAATTTCATTGAGTACCTGATTATAATTAATCGTGAAAGGGGGAAGTAAAGTGCCCAGAAAAGGTAATATCCCAAAAAGAGAAGTGTTGCCGGATCCACTTTATAATGAAAAGATTGTTACAAAACTTATAAACAATGTAATGCTTGACGGTAAGAAAGGTGTTGCTCAGAAAATCGTTTATGATGCTTTTGAAATAATCGCTGAAAAAACCGGTAAAGATGCTTTGGAAGTATTTAACGACGCTATGAACAATATTATGCCCCTTCTTGAAGTAAAAGCAAGAAGAGTCGGCGGTGCTACCTATCAGGTTCCGATTGAAGTTAGACCTGACAGAAAGCAGACTCTTGGTTTAAGATGGTTAACAACTTATTCCAGAGCAAGAAACGAAAGAACTATGCGTGAAAGACTTGCAGCAGAAATCCTTGATGCAGCAAACGGTACTGGTAACGCTGTTAAGAAACGTGAAGATACTCACAAAATGGCTGAAGCTAACAGAGCGTTTGCACATTACAGATGGTAAGATAATATTGATGTGCAGCGCCGCTGCATAATCAATCAAACTTGAGAGGAGGATTTTTGTGCCAAGAGCATTCACACTTGAAAAAACAAGAAATATCGGTATTATGGCTCATATCGATGCCGGTAAAACCACTACTACCGAAAGAATTCTGTTTTACACAGGTAAAACTCATAAAATAGGCGAAACCCACGAGGGTGAAGCTACTATGGACTGGATGGAGCAGGAACAGGAAAGAGGTATTACAATTACCTCTGCTGCTACAACTGCTGAATGGAAAGCTCATAGAATTAATATTATTGATACTCCCGGACACGTTGACTTCACAGTTGAAGTTGAGCGTTCTCTAAGAGTACTTGACGGCTCCGTTACAGTTTTCTGTGCTAAAGGAGGCGTTGAGCCTCAGTCTGAAACCGTTTGGAGACAGGCTGATAAGTATCAGGTTCCGCGTATGGCATATGTAAACAAAATGGATATCATGGGTGCAGACTTCTATAATGTTGTTTCTATGATGAAATCCAGATTACAGTGTAACGCTGTGCCGATTCAGCTTCCTATCGGTGCTGAAGATACTTTCAAAGGAATTATCGACCTTGTTGAAATGAAAGCCGATGTTTATTATGATGACATGGGTAAAGATATGAGAGAAGAAGAAATTCCTGCTGATATGATGGAACTTGCTACAAAGTACAGAAATGAACTACTTGAAGCAGTTGCTGAATTAGATGAAGATTTAATGATGAAGTATCTGGAAGGTGAAGAACTTACTATTCCTGAAATTAAGAAAGCTATCCGTCAGGGTACAATAGATAATACTTTGGTTCCCGTATGCTGCGGTACTTCTTACAGAAATAAAGGTGTTCAGAAACTTCTTGACGCTGTTATTGATTATATGCCTTCTCCGCTTGACATACCTGCTATTAAAGGTACTGTCCCCGGAACAGAGGAAGAAGAAGAAAGACCTGCTGATGACAGCGCTCCTTTCTCCGCTTTGGCATTTAAAATTATGACTGACCCCTATGTTGGTAAACTTTGTTTCTTCAGAGTTTACTCCGGTACAATCAATGCCGGAAGCGGTATCTTAAATTCCACAAAGGGTAACAGAGAAAGACTTGGTAGAATTCTTCAGATGCACGCTAACCACAGAGAAGATATCGAAACCGTATATTCCGGTGATATCGCAGCTGCTGTTGGTTTGAAAAACACCACAACCGGTGATACACTATGTGCAGAAGATTCTCCGATTATTCTTGAATCCATGGAATTCCCGGATCCCGTTATCCGTGTTGCTATTGAGCCCAAAACAAAGGCCAGCCAGGAAAAAATGGGTATTGCTTTGGCAAAACTTGCTGAAGAAGATCCCACCTTCAAAACTTATACCGACGAAGAAACAGGTCAGACCATCATCGCTGGTATGGGTGAGCTGCATCTTGAAATTATCGTAGACAGACTTCTAAGAGAATTCAAGGTTGAAGCTAACGTTGGTAAACCTCAGGTTTCTTACAAGGAAACCTTAAGAAAGCCTGTTAAAATCGAGCATAAATATGCAAGACAGTCCGGTGGTAAAGGTCAGTACGGTCATGTTTGGCTGGAAATCACACCTCTTGAACCCGGTGAAGGCTATAAATTTGAAAATAAAATTGTCGGTGGTGCTATTCCGAAGGAATACATTCCCGCTGTTGACGCTGGTATTCAGGGCGCTATGGAAACAGGTGTTCTTGCCGGTTACAATGTAGTTGACGTTCAGGTAACTCTGTTCGACGGTTCTTACCATGAAGTTGACTCATCTGAAATGGCATTTAAGATTGCAGGTTCTATGGCGTTTAAGGAAGGTAGCAAAAAGGCAGATCCCGTTCTGCTTGAACCTATCATGAAGGTTGTTGTTGTTGTTCCTGAAGAATATATGGGTGATGTTATCGGTGATATCAACTCTCGTCGTGGACGTCTTGAGGGTATGGAAGCTGTTAACGGTGCTCAGCAGATCAACGCTTATGTTCCGCTTTCCGAAATGTTCGGTTACGCAACTGATTTGCGTTCCAGAACACAGGGACGTGGTAACTACTCTATGGAACCCAGCCACTATGAAGAGGTTCCGAAGTCCGTTGCTGAAAAAATTATTACAGCAAGAACTAAAAAAGAAGACTAATTTTTAAAAAACATCTTGAAAAAGTTGTTAGTCTTTGATATAATGTTAAATAGAAACAAAATAAAATATCCATATAAGGAGGAAATTTAAAATGGCTAAAGAAAAATTTGAAAGAACAAAACCTCATGCCAATATTGGTACCATCGGCCACGTTGACCATGGTAAAACAACTTTAACAGCTGCTATTACTAAAGTATTAGCTCTTCAGGGCGGTGCTGAGTTCACAGATTACTCCAACATCGATAAAGCTCCCGAAGAAAGAGAAAGAGGTATCACAATCTCTACTGCTCACGTTGAGTATGAAACTCCCAACCGTCACTACGCTCACGTTGACTGCCCCGGACATGCCGACTACGTTAAGAACATGATCACCGGTGCTGCTCAGATGGACGGTGCTATCCTTGTTCGCTTTCGTTTCCGCTCCGCAAGCCGCTCATTCTGTTTCAGGCATATTTCACGCGTGGCTTC
>JAFQIQ010000161.1 GCA_017397445.1 Lachnospira sp. | reverse complement strand
CACCAACAAGTACTAATGATCCGGCAACAATTCCACCTCCGAGAACTCTGTCTAACTCCTTCATTGACGTTGTTGTTCTGTCTGAAGATTCCATACTAATCTCTGATAATTTTACAGGCTTTTGTGCATTTCCGCTAACCCTTGCATCAATATTAACTATCCCCTTAACATTCTTACCTTTAGACACAGGTTCTTCCACCAGTGTATTCCATTCTTTGCAGGCAGGACATTGTCCAAACCATTTTGTTGTTTCATATCCGCATTCTTTACAAAAAAATGCAGTTCCTTTCCCCTTTGCCATACTTTTAAATACCGCCCCCTTTACTAAAATGTCAAAAATGGAAGCGAATACATACCATCCGCTTCCACTCGCAACTTACATAATACTAACTTACGCCTTAACAACCTTAACAGCTACCGGACTCTCACCAAACTCAACAGAAAGCACAAGCTTGCCACCCATGTTAGTTGACATCTTACCTACCTTCTCGCCATTAATCATAGCCTCATACTCAGAGCCCTCCTCAAGCTCAAGAGTAATCTGAGCATTCTCCTTACCTTCAACCGTAAAGCTAACCTCATCTGCTGTAGCACTAAAATTATTAACTGCTGTGCCCGGTACTGACTCATATACAAAGGAGCCATTACGTTCAAGCTTAGTAATCTCATAGAATGTCTTTACCTTATATGAATCTCCGCAATGTGGAAAATCTGCCACCTTAGACTTAGTCTCCAACTCATAATTACCAAAACTAAGTGTGCCATCATTCTCTGTGCGAATAAGTTCATTAACCACTGCCATTAAAATACCCTCCTATAGTGTAACATAATCGTGTAAATCGTTACACTAATTATACAATAATACGACAAAATATGCTAGTGGTTTTTGGTTATTTTATATATATTTTTGACATACTACTTATACTTTGAAAACACCCGATTGCTATTTGTTCCTGCCTCTTTTATTGGTAAATTCCAGTTTATTATCCTTTAACGATACCTGAACCTTATTACCTGCTTTTACAGTGCCATCAAGCACCTTCTCTGCAAGCACATCCTCTATTTCATTCTGGATAACTCTTCTAAGAGGTCTTGCACCATATTTTACATCGTATCCTTTTTCAACAATGTAATTCTTTGCATCATCATCCAATTCAATAGATAATTTCATTTGCTCCATAATTCGCTTATTAATAGTGCCTATCATCAAATCAACAATAGAAGCAATCTCATCTTTTCCAAGCATATGGAACACCGTAATTTCATCAATTCGATTAATAAACTCCGGTTTAAAAATTCTTTTAACCTCATCCATAACCTTGCTCTTCATTGCTTCATGTTCCTGCTTAACATCAGTATTACTAACAAATCCCATAGTTTTTGGTGCTACTATATTCTGAGCTCCCGCATTGGATGTCATTATAATAACAGTATTCTTAAAATCAACCACTCTTCCTGTAGAATCAGTTATTCTTCCGTCATCAAGCACCTGAAGAAGCATATTAAACACATCCGGATGTGCTTTTTCAACCTCATCAAATAAAACAACTGAGTATGGATTACGACGAACTTTTTCACTTAACTGTCCACCTTCATCATATCCAACATAACCCGGAGGCGAACCTATAAGTTTTGATACCGTATGCTTTTCCATAAACTCTGACATATCAACCCTTATAAGTGCCTTCTCACTTCCAAACATTGCATCTGCAAGTGCCTTGGATAATTCCGTCTTACCTACACCGGTTGGACCAAGGAATAAGAATGAACCGATTGGTCGTTTTGGATCTTTAAGTCCCACTCTTCCTCGTCTTACCGCTTTCGCAACTGCTGTCACAGCTTCATTCTGTCCTATAACCCTTCCATGCAAAGTTTCTTCAAGTCTGATTAATTTATCAGTTTCAGCCTGTGCAATCTTATTAACAGGAATCTTAGTCCACATAGCAACTACTTCTGCAATACATTCTTCATTAACTACTGCATCTGCATTGTTAGCTTCATTCTTCCACTGCTCCATAAGCTTATCAAACTTTTCTTTTTTCTTAATTTGCTTGCGTTTTATCAATGCAGCATTCTCAAAATCATCATTTTTAACAGCATCTTCTTTCTGAATTGCCAAATCCTTAAGTTCAGATTCCAACTTCTTTATATTCTCCGGCATTACATACGAATCCAAACGCACTCTCGATGACGCTTCATCGATTATATCGATAGCTTTGTCCGGAAGACATCTGTCATTAATGTATCTTCCCGCAAGCTTAACTGCTGCTTCTAACGCTTCATCTGTAATAGTAACTTTATGATGTCTTTCATATCTTTCTTTTAAGCCATTTAATATAAGAACCGATTCTTCCTCAGAAGGCTCCTCTACTCTTACAGGCTGTAACCTTCTTTCCAATGCCGCATCTTTTTCTATATGCTTACGATACTCCTCCAAAGTTGTTGCACCAATAAGCTGAATTTCACCTCTTGCAAGAGATGGTTTTAATATATTAGATGCATCTATTGCACCTTCAGCACCACCTGCACCTATAATAGTATGAATCTCATCTAAGAATAACAAAATATTTCCGGCACTTATAACCTCAGATATTACTCTTTTAATTCTTTCCTCAAACTCGCCTCGATACTTAGAACCTGCCACCATTCCCGATAAATCCAATGTCATAACACGCTTATCCTTAATTGTATCCGGAACGTTCCCCTGAACAATTCTTGTAGCAAGTCCCTCAACAATTGCGGTCTTTCCGACTCCCGGTTCACCAACAAGACAAGGATTATTCTTTGTTCTTCTGCTAAGTATCTGAATAACTCTCTGAATCTCATCTTCTCTGCCTATAACAGGGTCCAGTTTTCCTTCTCTTGCCAGTTCTGTTAAATCCCTGCTATACTGTTCCAAGGTCTGAGTTGATTTTTTATCTTTATTTCTTACCTTGCCATTATAAAAATCTTCTTTATAGATATTAACATCTTCTCCCATTGCCTGAAGAATATCCGTATAAAGTTTCTTAATATTAACTCCGAGTGTATTAAGCAAACGCGCAGCAACACACTCTGTCTCTTTAATAATAGCAAGCAGAATATGTTCTGTTCCTGCAAGCTTTGAAGAGAATCTCACAGCTTCTTTCTTTGAATTATCGAGTATCTTCTTTACTCTCGGTGTATAACCTGCCACATCTTTAACTGCCACAGCTACATCCGGAGCAATAAGCTGGTACACAAGATTAATAATCTTCTCGTCTGTTATATCATTGTTAATAAGCACTGTTCCTGCAAGACATTCTTCCGTCTGCAATAAACCTATCAAAATATGTTCAGAACCTATATAACCATGCCCTAACATCAACGCTGTCTCTTCTGCCTTTTTTAAAGCTTCTGATGCTTTACTAGTAAATCCGTTTTGCATAATCAGTTCCCCTTTTCTATCTTTAATTATTAATACATTTTCTTCTTTCTAAACAATATTAATGGTCCAAAATACGCCACTGCTGCCACAATAAAAGCAAACGCCAATGATATAATATTATTTTTGCATATCATATACAAAAGTGCGTATGCTCCTCCTGAACATATTCCCATTATTATTGCACATACAGATGGCACGCCAAATGTTTTGAAATATTCAAGTTTAAAGTTAATATATCGTCTTAGCGATTTCAAATTCAATATTACTATCAAAATCGGAAATGTAGCATTACCAATTACAACACCATAGATTCCCATAGGTGTAAACAGCAATAAAGCACCTACCAATATAATATGAACAACAACCGAAACCGCGGCATGCTTTACCGGCACATTCATTCTATCAATTCCCTGCAATGCTGAACTTGTAACTGTAGACAGTGTATAAAATACCACCGATATACCACCAATCATCAACATAGCCGCACCCTGATTACTGTCATAAGAACTAAACAGCAACTGAATTATAGGCTTCCCAAGAACAAAAAGTCCCACAAAAGAAGGTATTGCTATAAACATATTGGTTTTAACTGTACTTATAATCTTCTCCCTAACCGCCTTATACTCCCTATTAGTGTATGATGCTACCACACTTGGAAGCATTGAGGATGACATTGCCGATGCAACCCCCTGTGGTATTCCTGTTAATAAAATGTAACAACTGCTATACACACCTATTGCACCTTTTATTTGTGTATCAGTCATACTTGATGCCATCATATTACTAAACATAATATCATCTACCACTGAACATATATGATATAATGTCTGACTAAATATAATCGGCAACATGGTAAGACCTATTGTCTTATATATACTCATCATCTCCTGGGGTTCACTGTACCGGTCTCTCTTTACCCGTTTCATAAACACAGGTCGATATATAAAATATATAACTGCAAGCACTATCAAAGCAGACAGTGCACCCAAACAGGTACCCCATGTTCCTCCTGCGGCACCATGTGCTGCCACATCTGCTGATTCCGTATAAGCTTTTACAAGCATATATGCTGCTATAATACTTACCGCTGCATTAACTATCTGTTCAACTAACTGTGAAAATGCAGTTGGAATCATTGTTCCCTGCCCCTGATAAAATCCTCGCAACACACCAAGAATAGCTACCAAAAATATT
>JAFQIQ010000160.1 GCA_017397445.1 Lachnospira sp. | reverse complement strand
GTATTCTTGTAAACTTTGTATCTCTAAAAAGTGCAACTATCTGCTGGTAGCTTGAATTAACATCAGCAAGAGTCATATCAATCTTAGGAATCATTATATCCTTAGCCCTTGAGTCACCAAAATCGAAGACATTGTTAATAATCTGCTTTTCCTCAGTCTCTATAACACCAGCCTCATGACTTACTTTAACAAAAGTACGAAGTTCTTCTTCTGTGATTTCAGCTTTGCCTGCATTTTTATCAATACCAAGAATCTTGAGTACAATTTTAGCAAGAAAATCCACAATTATAATAACAGGTGTAAGAACTGTCATTAAAAATTTAATAATTGGTGCATAAAAAAGTGCAAAGGATTCTGATTTGAGAGTTGCTGCGGTTTTTGGTGTTATTTCGCCAAAGATAAGAACTAAAAGTGTCAATACGCCGGTAGTGATACCTGTTGCATAGCTGCCAAATACATTAATAGTAAATGTAGTGGCCAGTGCAGAGGCGGCAATATTGACAATATTGTTACCGATAAGTATTGCACTAAGCATCTTACTTGAATTGTCAATTATGTATGAAACTGTAAGAGCTTTCTTGTTGCCTTCGTCTATCAGGCTGCGGATTCGAATTCTGTTTACACTCATAAATGCAGTCTCTGCTGATGAGAAAAACGCTGATAAACCTAAACAAATAATGATAATAACTAGTTGTACTATACTGGACGGGTCCAAAAAAAATCAACCTCCTTAGTTGAAGAAAATATTTTGCTAATTGCATAGCATTTACCATTTTACAAAAATCTTACATATATGTCAAGTTGGTGAAAATGTAATGAATATAAGTATTTTATATAACATATTATTAAGCAATGAAAAATGTAACGGAGGATGTATGACGTCTAAAATTTGGGGGATATTGAAAATACTTGTGGTAGGACTGTTAATTACGGCTGTTTTGCTAAGTGTTATGGCATTGTGTGTGCAGAATTTGGGGTGGGGAGAAAGTCAGATTAACATAGGAATAATTGTAGTATATGCAGTTTCAAGTTTAGTGGGTGGTTTTTTACTTGCATATAGAGAAAAGAAGAGAAGACTTGTTTGTGGTGTGGCATTTGGTGTGTTGTACTTTAGTGTTTTGTTTGTAGGTTCATTGGTACTGGGTAGAGGGAATATTGATGTGCAAGGGATGATAAAAAGTCTTATTACGTGCGTAGTTTGTGGTGGGATTGGCGGAGTTTTAGTTAAATAGAAAATAAACTAAAAAAATTGCAAAAAAATTGTAATAAAAAAAGGAAAGTTGTTTTAGGTGTAGAATATTATGGGTACAGGCTAAATGTATATAAGTTTATCTGAGATTCTGAAAGGGAAATACATATGAATATACGAATCGAACAGGAAAAGCATGAACATGAACATCTGAGTCCATATGCAAGCTTTAGTGATATGTCACAGGGACGTGATGTATATGAAGAACCGTGTTCTATGAGAACTATATATCAAAGAGACAGAGACAGGATATTACATTGTAAAGCTTTCAGAAGACTGAAACATAAAACACAGGTGTTTCTTGCACCAACCGGGGATCATTACAGAACGAGACTTACACATACTCTGGAGGTCGCTCAGATAGCAAGAAGTATATCAAGAGCTTTGAGGCTTAACGAGGACCTAACGGAGGCAATTGCACTGGGGCATGATCTTGGTCATACACCATTTGGGCATGCAGGTGAGCGTACTCTCAATTCAATATGTCCATTAGGGTTTTCACATTTTGAACAGAGTGTGCGAGTAGTGGAGTTCCTTGAAAAAGATGGTCAGGGACTTAATCTTACAAAGGAAGTAAGAGATGGTATATTAAATCATAGAACTTCAGGAAATCCATCGACACTGGAAGGTAAGGTTGTAAGATTGTCTGATAAGATAGCGTATATTAATCATGATATAGATGATGCAATACGAGCTCATATATTTAGTGAAGACGCTATTCCAAAACAGTATACGGATGTACTTGGCAATACAACAAAGTCAAGACTTAACACTTTGATTAATGACATTATCAATAACAGTTATGATAAGAATGATATATGTATGTCACAAGAAGTAGGGAATGCTATGACGGAGTTAAGGCAATTTATGTTTGGAAGTCTATATAAGAATCCTACTGCAAAGAGCGAAGAGGTTAAGGCTAATAAGCTTATCAGCGAGCTGTATGAGTATTATATGGATAATCCATTTGCATTGCCTGACAATTATAGAAAATTTATTGATGACAGAAAAGAACCGCTAGAAAGAGTAGTATGCGATTATATTGCAGGTATGAGTGATCAATATTCTGTAGCGGTTTTTGAGGAAATATATGTTCCTAAATCATGGAAGGTGTAACAGATGTATTCTAGTGAAGTTATAGAGGAAGTTGTGTCCCGGAATGATATTGTTGATGTTGTTTCGGGATATATAAAATTAAAGAAGAATGGAAGCTCGTATTCGGGTCTTTGTCCTTTTCATAATGAAAAGTCGCCATCATTCTCAGTATCGCCAAGCAGACAGTTATATCACTGTTTTGGATGCGGAGTAGGCGGTAATGTAATAACATTTGTTATGGAATATGAGAACTATACATTTTTAGAGGCAGTCAGGATGCTTGCTGACAGAGCAGGAATGTCCCTGCCGGAAACTGACTATTCGTCAGAAGAACGTAGGCTCAAAGATATGAAAACAAAGCTGTTTGAGATTAATAAAATAGCAGCAACATATTATTACAGACAGTTACGGACAGAGCAAGGAAGCCTGGGGCTCAGTTATCTGAAAAAACGTGGATTGTCAGATGGTACAATTAACAGTTTCGGATTGGGATATTCAAGTCAGACAAGCAATGGACTTTACAAATATCTAAAAGAGCAGGGCTATGATGACGATCTTTTAAAGGAGACAGGTTTGTTTACCTATGAAAGGGGTGTTCATGATAAGTTCTGGAACCGAGTAATGTTTCCTATTATGGACATTAATAATAAAGTAATTGGTTTTGGTGGACGAGTTATGGGTGATGCAAAGCCTAAGTATCTTAATTCACC
>JAFQIQ010000159.1 GCA_017397445.1 Lachnospira sp. | reverse complement strand
GTTATCCTTGACAAGATGGGTATCCGCTTTACCGGTTTGCTTTCGGCGTCGCTGATGGTTGTCGGTGCATGTATCAAGTTCTACACATCACTCATGAATATATTCTGAAGATACTCGGCATCAGACTTCTTTTGAGCTCCGATAACGCAAGTTGTCGGAATTCCACGGCCAACCTCTTCTGCGTGGCTCGGACCTGAAAGAACTGCTACAGTTGCATGTGGTATAGCATCTTTAACAACTTCGCAAAGAGGCATAAGAGTTTCCTCTTCAA
Organism: Lachnospira sp.; assembly: GCA_017397445.1. Taxonomy (GTDB): domain Bacteria; phylum Bacillota; class Clostridia; order Lachnospirales; family Lachnospiraceae; genus Lachnospira. The sequence continues at coordinate 6,368 of JAFQIQ010000159.1, read as the reverse complement.
TCCCCTTTCCTACATTAACAATAAACTGTCCGGCTTTAACAAATGGTGCCAAAGTTTTGCATGTGGAACGTGTAAAAGGTGAAGGGACTGCAAGAACCAAAACCTCTGCACTTGTTACTGCATATTCTGTATCAGCAGTAAACTCGATTCTTTCATCAATCTTAACACCAGGTAAACATTTCTTATGTTCACGCTGTGTTTTTAACATCTCAATTTCATCTGCAAATACAGACCATACTTTAACATTGTGTCCGTTGTTGTTAAGAAGTATTGAAAGACCAAGTCCCCAACTTCCGGAACCCATAACACTAATATTTGCCATTATTTATTCTCCTCATTTTCCGTCTTCTTTTTCTGTCCTATCTTACGTTCTGTTCCGTTAGCAAGTCTTTGAATATTACCTGCGTGTCTTATAAATGCAAGTGCTGCAATTATAAATGTTAACACATAAGCTTCTATAAGTGCTGTGCCTTCAAGTGGAATCCAACCTATAAGGCTCATAATTACGAACTCAATAAAGAATCCGCTTATAGCAATTAAAGAACCTAATGAAACATACTTTGAAACAATTGTCACAACAGCAAATGTTGATACACCTGCCAATGTAAGAATCCAACAATGTGTCGGGAACAACATAAGTGACATAACTACACCGGATGTAGCTGCAATTCCTTTACCACCCTTAAAGCCAAGATAAAATGGAAAATTGTGACCAAGTACAATTCCAAGTCCGCTGTAAAGGAATAAAAGCATCTCATTATCAAGGGAATTTCCCCAGATGAAATGTATTATCAACGCAGCAAATATAGCCTTTAACGCATCTACCAGATATGTGATGATTCCGGCCTTCTTGCCCAAAGTACGCATAACATTGGTAGTTCCGGCGTTACCGCTTCCATGCTGTCTGATATCGATATGATTAAATTTACCATACCAGTATCCGGTCTGTAATATTGAACCAAATAAATAACCTATAACAAGGCATATAATACGTTCCATAACTATTATTCTTTCTCCTTACGCTCTCTGTTGATAAATCTTATAGCTGTACCTCTGAATCCAAAGGACTCTCTAATCTTATTCTCAATATATCTCGTATATGAGAAATGTGTTAACTCTTTATCATTAACAAACATAATAAATGTTGGCGGCTTAACTGAAACCTGAGTAATATAATATATTCTAAGTCGTTTACCTTTATCAGCCGGTGGCTGCTGCATAGCAACCGCTTCCGTGAGGATTTCGTTAAGAACACCTGTCGGCACTCTCATATTCTGACTTTCAATAATAGCATCAATAAGCTCAAACATTTTATTAAGACGCTGTCCGGTTACCGCTGAGATAAAAAGAATCTCCGCATACGGCATAAATGAAAGTGTATCTTTAATCTTGTTAGTATGCTCATAGATAGTCTTATCATTCTTTTCCACGGCATCCCATTTATTAACTGCAACAATAATACCTTTTCCACGCTCATGGGCGATACCTGCAATCTTTGCATCCTGCTCTGTTACACCTTCTGTCGCATCAATTACAATAACAACAATATCCGCTCTCTCAACAGCTGCAACGGTACGAATAATACTGTATCTTTCAAGATCTTCCTTGATCTTATTCTTACGACGCAAACCTGCGGTATCGATAAATACATACTCCTTGCCATCATATTTTACAGTAGTATCAATAGCATCTCTTGTTGTACCTGCAATATCTGAAACAATAACTCTGTTCTTTCCAGTAAGTCTATTGATTATAGATGATTTACCAACATTAGGCTTTCCTACGATTGCAATCTTAGGTCTGTCATCTTCCTCATCAGTATTAGCGTCTTCCGGAAAATGTTTAGTTACTTCATCAAGCATATCGCCAATACCCAGTTTAGAGATAGCTGAGATAGGCATCGGATCACCAATACCAAGATTATAAAACTCATAAACATCAGGCATAAACTTATCAAAATTATCAACTTTATTAACTACCAAAACAACCGGTTTATGTGAACGACGAAGCATATCTGCAACCTTGGCATCAGAATCAACCAAGCCTTGCTTAACATCAACAATAAACATAATAACATCTGCTGTTTCAATAGCAATTTCAGCCTGTTCTCTCATCTGAGAGAGAATAATATCATTAGTTTCAGGCTCAATACCGCCTGTATCAATGAGTGTAAATGACTTGTCAAGCCAGGTAACATCGGCATAGATTCGGTCTCTTGTTACACCCGGTGTATCTTTTACTATAGAGATAGGCTGCCCTGCCAAAGCATTAAACAATGTTGATTTACCAACATTCGGACGTCCTACCACTGCAACTATCGGTTTACCCATTAGTATCAACCTTCCTTCAAATAATCAGTTTATAAAAAATTAATAGACATAATCTAATATATAATATCAGTTAAATTGATTTTTGTAAAGATTTATGGTATCTTGATTAGGTCAGTTTTTTTAATTTTAGCCAATTTGAGCAGAAAAGAGGTTATTATGTTTTTTAATAAATTTAATTTTATGTTTAAAAGAATTGCAAGTGTTGTAAGTGCAACCGTATTGTTATTATCTGCACCTGCTTTAGTGTATGCCGATGAAACCGTAGCACCCGCTGACAGAAATACAACATTTAGCTTTGCTGACATTGACCTTGCTGTTGATGTAAGTGATGATTTGGTATGTTTTACAAGAAATGTTTCATCCAACAATGCATACCTTGAAAAAATAGGAGCTGAAAACGCGGAAGGTCTGCGCAACACTATGATAGCCAATCATGTGTATCTGGAAGCAATTCCTAAAGATTCCGAACATGTAACTTATGAAATTATCATTGCCGGAGACAAACTAAAAGATACGGAAGTCACAGATTTGAGCACTCTCTCTGATACAGAGCTTAACAACCTTTTAAAGGATTATACCGGTAATATCAACAAAGAAACTGAGCAAGTTAAAGAAACACTGGTAAATTCATCAATCAAGAAAATAGGTGATGCCACATATTTTTGCACAGATATAGAATCAGTTTCAGTTGCTACTGACATAACTGTCAATGTTAAAAAATATTACACAATTAAGAATGGCTATTATTATACATTTTCAGTACAGACAACAGAAAAAAGCATCACTTCTGATATGAATAATAATATTAATTCAATTCTTAATTCAGCAAGATACAAAGAAATTAAGGCAGGACTTTTTGATAACCCAATGTTTAGCGAGATAACTTCTATGTTACTCACTTGTGTTGCCCCAATTGCTATTCTTGCATTTATATTCTGGATTTCAGTAAGCATGACAACAAAGAGAAAGAAGAAAGTATAAAACACTTAAACAAATCAATAGTTTTATGTTAACTTAAAAGGAACATCATTAAAATCAACACTTTTAAAGTGTGATTTATGATGTTCCTTTTCGCATATGATATAATATTTTGCTTTTTTCGTGTATCACATTTTCACCGCAGCCCATAGCCGCAAGTTGACTTTCTGCCGCCTTGATAATGATACAGAGCTGATGGTAAGCAATCGTCAGTATGATACAGCGACACAGTTCCAGTGGACGGATATGGATGATAATATTACATAATACAAGAGCCAGCTGAGATACAATCAATGTACAGCTGGCTCTAATAATTACTATTCAGTTCAATTTTAGATATCTTTATATATCATATATTTTAATCAATGCATACCTTTAATCAAAAATCATTCCCATATAAAAGAATCATCCATTTGACCTAACTCATAATACATTTTTGATACACACTTTGCTATCTCAATTGACACACATAGCTTATCTTCAAAATCTCCTTCTTGTCCACCCGTAACCAGCTTGTGGACTAATGAATCATTTGAATCTGAGTTCATTAATGTATAGATAATCTCATTATCATTTTTAGAAACAAATACATTACACAACCCATCATTTCCCCCACCAATGCATAAGTAGTCATCTTCATTTCCATTATCCATAGTAATTTGCGTAACATATTGTCCATCTAGTAGGTTAATTACCTTTTCAATATCTTCCCATGTTGGAAACACAATACTTTTTTCAACATTAGATAAATCCTTAAAGTCATCATAAAACACTCTTTTCACATACATTATTATCTCTCCTTAATTAAATGGATTGGGAATTGGTTTAACTTGTGGATTAAAGTTAATAGGGTCATGGTCCAGACTTACAATTGTCAAATCAGTCATTCCCATTTGCTTAGCCAATGAACGAATTCCACCATTAAATCCACACGCTCTACAAGCACATCTATCAGTAATCAAAACTGCTGTTGTATTTGTATTACCAGCTATTTTGGCTTGATAGAAAACATCACCTTCTGCATGTGTTGCAGTTTGTGGATTTACAGTAAATACACTTGTTATCTCATTCTGTTTGCCATGCCCATTTCTTCCGTAGTATACATTATCTCCTATTATTAGTTTAGCCGCTGTATGCTTATCTTCAACACTACCTGCAATCGGCATTCCTTGCTGTCTTCGGTAAGCTGCTAAATCATCAAAATCAGTAGAGTATTTACCACTCTTGACATAAAGTCTTTAGTCTTATAATAATTCAAGCCGATGCCCACCTATCGAAAAAAGAGTACTCTCTCCAAAGCCGACCTTTGCATCTGCTTAAAATTCTACCACATATTTGCCATTTTCTCTACCTATTTTCGCCAGCATTTTCCATTACCGGCATTCGGTACTCTGTACCGTTCTTTAACATCCCATAAATAACACTGATTAACCGTCTGGAAATACAAATCAGTGCCTGTTGGCTGGTTTTTCCCTCTGCCTTACGTTTCTCGTAGTATGCCCGCACTACAGGATTTCTCGGTGAACCCTTTGAGGATACTTGCACTATCTGGATTGCAAGGAAATAAATCGTTGCCTGCAAGCGTCTGTTTCCCTGCTTGGTAGCTACATCCTTACCTTTACCGCTGGAGGATAAATGAAGTGGTGCAATCCCGGCAAACTGTGCCAACTTATTAGCATTACTGAACCGTTTGATATCACCGATTTCAGCAAGAATCTTCACGGCTGTAATGACATTTACACCGGGAATGGTTGTAAGCGTGCAGCCCAGCATCTTATACATCTGTTCCAGCATCTTGTCTACCTCTGCCAGTTGGCTGTCATAGTGCTGTAAATCGCTGACGATGCTGAGAGTCACCATATCTCTGGCATCCTGATAGGCATTATTTTTAACCTTATCACTGGCTACCGCATCCAAGATAGCTTTGCAGGTTTTGGTGGAGCATTTATTGAGGCTGACAGGAACAAGTTCCGCTCGCAATTCTTCCACAGACTTACCTTTTAGATACTTTCTGGATGGGTAATGCTCCCAGAAGTACAACGCAGTAGGTCTACTGATGTCATTAAAAAAAGACTTATAAGACGGATACGCAATACATAACTGCTCGTGCAGCTGATTTACCAGTCTGGTTCTCTGCTTCATGATATTATCCCTACGATGCACCAACTGACCAAGTGACCAGTACGCATCATTGGGGCAGGCATCCGGAAGTTTGTCAAGCATATTTAAAGTTGCCAGAGCAATGGCTTCTGCATCATCACTGTCGCTCTTGCGGTACATAGCACCCCGATGCTTTGCCTGTCGATGTGAGATAGCGGTGTTTACATCCTTAACCAGATACCCCTTGTCAATCAGCCAAACCGCTAAGGCTCTGCCGTAACCGTAGGCATTCTCAAGACCATAAACTACTTCTTTTCGCTCTGTATTACATTTTTTCACTTTTGTAACTAGCTTAGGAAAATCGGCTGGTCTGTTTGGGAAAGTAATCTCTCCCAGCTTTTGATTGTAGCAGTCAATCATAACTGCTGTGTGAGTCTCTTTATGCAAGTCGATACCCACGTAGATAAAATCTTCTTTTGTCATTAAATCAACTCCATTCTCAATGTTTGGCAAAATAGTGGCAATCTCAACTGTTAAGCATCTTTCTCGGAATTACGCATCTTTTAGCAACCAAGTGTGCAAGAGTGGTATAGCCTATCCACTTCTGGTCAGGCACAAAATATCCCAAACGGATACCGCTGACTTTCATGGAGATGGATACATCCTGCAGAACACAGGACACGAAGCAGAAGAAATCTCCTTCGTGGTGTGTGATGTTAACTCTGAACAGAAGAGGTTGCAAGTTGATTTTTTGATTTTGGAGCAGATTTTTTATATGAACCACTAAAAATGAGCAGAATTGGCTTTATGCCTTAGACTAAAAACAGACAAAAACGAGTAATAGTGCACAAATATAATTTTCAGACAGGGAAAGCAACTTTCTCTTGCCCCTGTGAGAGCTTGTGTTGCCCCTGTGTGCGATTTTAAGAGCGAAGTCGAGGTAATTACCCATAATGGAAG
>JAFQIQ010000158.1 GCA_017397445.1 Lachnospira sp. | reverse complement strand
TGTTAAGAGAATTATCAACGAGCCTACAGCTGCTGCTTTGGCTTACGGTCTTGATAACGAAGGCGAGCAGAAGATTATGGTATACGACCTCGGTGGTGGTACATTTGACGTTTCTATCATCGAAATCGGTGATGGCGTAATTGAGGTTCTTGCAACAGCTGGTAACAACAGACTTGGTGGTGATGATTTTGATAACAGAATCACACAGTATATGTTAGATGATTTCAAGGCTAAGGAAGGCGTTGATCTTGCAAAGGATACAATGGCTCTCCGGAGACTTAAGGATGCAGCAGAGCAGGCTAAGAAGGAGTTGTCAAGTGCAACACAGACTAACATCAACCTTCCATATATCACTGTAACAGCTGAGGGTCCAAAGCATTTTGAGATGACACTTACAAGAGCTAAGTTTGATGAGTTGACACATGACCTTGTAGAGAAGACAGCAGAGCCTGTTCGTAATGCTCTTAACGATGCAGGCCTTACAGCTTCAGACCTTTCAAAGGTTCTCTTGGTTGGTGGTTCAACAAGAATCCCTGCTGTACAGGATAAGGTTAAGCAGCTTACAGGACATGAGCCTAACAAGTCACTTAACCCTGATGAGTGCGTAGCTTTGGGTGCTTCTATCCAGGGTGGTAAGCTTGCAGGTGATGCAGGTGCAGGCGAAATTCTTCTTCTTGACGTAACACCACTTTCACTTTCTATTGAGACAATGGGTGGTATTGCTACAAGACTTATTGAGAGAAATACTACAATTCCTACAAAGAAGAGTCAGGTATTCTCTACAGCAGCTGATAACCAGACAGCAGTTGATATTAACGTAGTTCAGGGTGAAAGAGAGTTCGCTAAGGACAATAAGTCACTTGGACAGTTCAGACTTGATGGTATTCCACCAGCAAGAAGAGGTGTGCCACAGATCGAGGTTACATTTGATATCGATGCTAATGGTATCGTAAATGTATCTGCTAAGGATCTTGGTACAGGTAAGGAGCAGCACATCACAATTACAGCAGGTTCTAACATGTCAGATGCTGATATCGAGAGAGCTGTTAAGGAAGCTGCTGAGTTCGAGGCTCAGGATAAGAAACGTAAGGAAGCAATCGAAGTTCGCAACGATGCTGACTCTATGGTATTCCAGACACAGAAGGCTCTTGATGAAGCTGGTGATAAGCTTGATGCAGCTGATAAGGCAGCAGTAGAGGCAGACCTTAATGCACTTAAGGAGCTTGTAGATAAGGCTGATATTGAGAACATGACAGACGCTGATGTTGAGGCTATCAAGGCTGGCAGAGAGAAGCTTATGGAGAGCGCACAGAAGCTTTTCGCTAAGCTTTACGAGCAGGCTAATGCAGCTGGTGCAGGCCCTGATATGGGTGCAGGCGCAGGTCCTGATATGGGCGCTGGTAGCAATCCATACGGTGATGACGTTGTAGACGGAGATTATAAAGAGGTTTAATAAATCATGGCAGATAAAAGAGATTATTATGAGGTGCTTGGTGTTTCCAAGGATGCGGATGATGCCGCTTTAAAGAAGGCGTACAGACAGCTTGCTAAGAAATACCATCCTGATACCAATCCGGGCGATGCGGAGGCCGAGGCAAAGTTTAAAGAGGCTTCCGAAGCCTATGCCATATTAAGTGATGCAGATAAGAGAAGACAGTATGACCAGTTTGGTCATGCTGCCTTTGAAAATGGTGGTGCCGGAGGTGCCGGTGGCTTCGACTTCACTAATATGGGAGATATATTTGGTGATATATTCGGAAGTGACATATTTGGTGATTTGTTCGGCGGCGGTAGAAGACGTAACAGCAACGGTCCGATGAGAGGCGCTGACATCAGAACTTCCGTTAGAATTACATTTGCCGAATCGGTAACAGGTACAACAAAGAAGATAGATGTAACCCTTAAAGACCCTTGTGATAAGTGCGGTGCTACAGGAGCTAAGCCGGGAACTCAGCCGGAGACTTGTAGCAAATGTGGCGGTAAAGGTCAGGTGGTATATACACAGCAGTCTTTGTTTGGTATGGTTCGTAATGTTCAGGCGTGTCCTGATTGTCACGGCACAGGTAAGATTGTTAAAGAAAAATGTCCTGACTGTTACGGAACAGGTTATATTAGCAGCAAGAAGACTATCGAGGTTACAATCCCTGCGGGTATTGATGACGGACAGAGCATCCGTATTCAGTATAAGGGTGAGCCGGGAACTAACGGCGGACCGAGAGGCGATTTGCTCGTTTCAGTTGCTATATCATCAGACCCGAATTTCCAGCGTGACGGATATAACATATTCTCGGATGTGCGTATTGATTATCCTACAGCAGTTCTTGGTGGTGAAGTCAAGGTTAAGACTGTTGATGGTGAGGTATTATACGAGGTTAAGCCTGGAACGCCATCCGGTACACGTGTGCGCTTAAAGGGTAAAGGTATGCCGACACTTCGTAACAAGGAAGTGCGCGGAGATCACTATATTACCCTTGTAGTTGACATTCCTACAAAGCTTAACGCAGCTCAGAAGGAAGCTCTGCAGGCATATAGCAAGGCACTTACAGGCGAGGAAAAGCCGGTTAAGAAAAAAGGTTTATTTAAATAATTATAAAGGAACTTCCGTTGTGTGTTATAAGCATATGGCGGAAGTTTTTTATTGCTGTAAATGAAAAAAACATATATAATTAAATGTAATATTATGTACAGCAATTAGGGGGCGTTTATGGAACGTATTAGAGAATTTATAGATAATAAACAATATAAATCAGCTTACGAAGATCTAATAATGATGTCGGAATATCAGAATCAGCCTGAATACCATATATTCAAGGCAACGGCGTTGGAAGGTATGGGAAATGTAGGGGCTGCAAAGGATGTGACGAAGAAAGCGCTATTGCAGTTTCCGGATAATTATGAGCTGGCATATATGCTAGGTAATTATTATATGCAGGAAGGACAACGTGAGAAAGCTTACGTCTGGTATCTGTTTGCAAAGGGTGTGTGCGATAACGAAGATAAAGCCTTTTTGACAGAGAATTGGAAAGCTTTTGATACAATAGGGCTTGATACGAAGTTGGTAAAAGAGAATCTGCAAAAGCTTATTGTTGACAGACTGGAGCTTGATGATTTGTCAGGAGTTCACCGATTTGTGAATGAGGTGGTGCATTCTGATGACCCATTCCTGTTTAAGCAGGTGATTGATACATGGCTTAGATATTATAGTGTGATATTGGAGATAAGTGCATGTGAGAAGAACCGTGGGATTGTGGATGTGAGTGCGAGACGATTTACGGATTGGAAAGAATTCGAGAAAGTGCTTTGTGAATTTAAGTTCGCATACAGAAGAATATGGTTTGATTTTTCAGAGGACGCTACGAAAGAGATCGTAAGGTTGAAGGGAAAGTATGATGTTTCTCCTGAATTTGTGGTAATTATGGGTAAATGTGCCGTGTACAGTTGCTATACAGCAGAGATTCTTAAAAGAGCTTCAGATATATTTACAGAATGTGGTGATATTGAGACCGGACATATTATAGGTGTTTATGCAGAGTGGTTTAAGAATGTACATCCTACACTGGAATTAATAAAGTGGGGCGAGAATTCAGATAATGGCTGTGAAGTTGTTTACGTGGATGCAAGTAAGTATAAGGCAGACATAAGTGAGCATATTGATGATACTGTGCGAAATGAATATGAAGTGTCGTACATAATGTGTGCTAACCGCATGGACTACGTGGACGAGGTTGTTATGTATCTTAGAAGACAGCGATTGCCCGAGGGCTTTTCTATGAAAGTTTATGTTGTCACCGGGGCGAAAAGTATGTGTGCCGGCTACAATGCGGGTATGATGCACTCTAATTCAAGGTACAAGTTCTACATTCATCAGGACACATTTATAACAGAGGTGAACTATACTTCTAAGCTTATACATTATCTTAGCACCACTAAGTACAATATGCTTGGTCTGGCAGGAGTTGAGAATATGGCAGAGACA
>JAFQIQ010000157.1 GCA_017397445.1 Lachnospira sp. | reverse complement strand
GTACATATTAAAGACTGCCTGTTCCTCAACACAGACAGAGGACTTCGTGTAAAGACAAGACGTGGTCGCGGTAAACTTTCAATTCTTGATGACATTTCTTTCGAGAATATCGATATGGACAATGTTATGACTCCGTTCGTAGTTAACAGTTTCTATTTCTGTGACCCGGACGGAAAGACAGAATATGTAAGTACTCAGAAAGCGTTACCTGTTGATGACAGAACACCGGCTATCGGACGATTACTGTTCAAGAATATAGAGGCAAAGAACTGTCATGTTGCAGGTACATATATCTGTGGATTGCCGGAGAGTAAGATTAAAGAATTAACATTTGAGAACATTAATTTCACTTATGCAGAAAATGCTAAATCAGACGTAGCGGCGATGATGGTTGCCTGTGAGAAGGGTTCAAAGCAGGGTATTATTGCATCTAACGTTGAGAAGCTTGTTTTGAAGAATGTTAATATTACAGGTTGCGAAGGTGAGCAGATAATAGCAACCAATGTTGATGAAATTATAAGAGAATAATAAAAACTTGTGAGTTGTGTGGGGCAATTTATATTGCCCCACATTGATTGCACAGGTGGAAAGGTCATTATGAATTTAAAGGCTCCAAAAGGAATAGATGTAGACACCTGGTTTATAGAGTGCTACAAAAAGTACAAGGGTCATCCTATAAAGATATTGCTGGGGCTGTATAAAGGTAATTACAGTAAGTTCTTTCTTGCTATTGTATTTTTCTTTATAAAGCATAGTCCGGTGTGGGTGCTTCCTATAGTTACTGCCAACATTATCAATGATGTAACTACAGCGGCTCCCAACACTACACGAAATGTAATTATATACGTGGCTATTATGATTGTATTAATACTGCTTAATATTCCTACAAACTATATGTACATTCGTTATAAATCATATGCCACAAGGTATTGTGAAACCGGATTAAGAAAGGCGCTTATCAGAAAGTTACAGCAATTATCCATCTCATATCATAAAGAAACACAGTCGGGACGTTTGCAGTCAAAGATTATGCGTGATGTAGAGGCTGTGGAAACATTGTCAACGCAGTTGTTTTTAAGTATACTTAATATCGCTCTTAATATTACAATTGCATTAGTTGTTACAGTTACCAAGAGCATGCTGGTATTTGTATTCTTCTTAATATCAACACCTATAGCAGCGGCTACAATGGTGTTTTTCAGAGGAATTATGAAGAAGCGGAATTCAGAGTTCCGTCACGAGATGGAGGAAACTTCAGCAAGAGTTATGGAAATGGTAGAGCTTATACCTGTTACCAGAGCACATGCTCTTGAAGAAGAGGAAGTAGAAAAAATGAGCGGGCAGCTTATGGCTGTTGCTGAAAAAGGTTACAAGCTTGATGTTGTTCAGTCCTTGTTTGGTTCAGTGGGCTGGGCAATATTCCAGATATTCCAGATAATATGCTTAGGATTTACGGGAGTTTTGGCACTTAAAGGTACCATACTTCCCGGCGATATTACATTGTATCAAAGTTACTTTGCCTCAATTGTTGCGCAGGTGTCGTCCATCATGACACTTATACCGACAATTGCCAAGGGAATAGAGTCTGTGAACTCAATAGGAGAAGTCCTGTTAGAGGAAGATATTGAGGATAATACAGGTAAAGAAGTTATTAACGAAGTAACAGGAAAGTTTGAATTCAAAGATGTGAAGTTCAGATACAATAATACTGATAAAAATGTACTGAATGGGTTGAATCTTACAGTTAATGAAGGCGAAACAATAGCTTTGGTAGGCGAGTCCGGCGCAGGAAAATCAACGATTCTTAATCTTGTAATAGGTTTCAATTTCCCAACGGATGGAGAAGTGTGTCTGGATGGTAGGGATGTAAGCAGGATAGACCTGAGAAGTTATAGAAAACATCTGGCAGTAGTGCCACAGACATCCATATTGTTTTCGGGAAGTATAAGAGACAATATTACATACGGAAGAGACGATATAGATGAAGCTACACTGGACAAGGTAATCAAGGCAGCTAATCTTTCGGATCTTATCGAGTCGTTGCCAAATGGTCTTGATACTATGGTAGGAGAGCATGGAGGTAAACTTTCAGGCGGTCAGCGTCAAAGAATATCTATTGCAAGAGCTCTTATCAGAGATCCTAAAGTAATAGTGTTGGATGAAGCTACATCAGCACTGGATAGCATTTCAGAAAAATTAATACAGAAGGCTTTGAATAATCTGACGAAAGGAAGAACAACATTTATTGTTGCACACAGACTTTCAACCATAAAGGATGCCGACAAGATTGCAGTTATAGCAAATGGTCGTTGCGTAGAATATGGAACTTTTGAAGAACTTATGGAATTAAAGGGTGAATTCTATAAGATGAAAGTGATTCAGAGTTAGAATGTGATTTAAAATATAACAGCGAGCATATGGATATATACCATAGCTCGCTGTTATAAGCTTGAATCACACGCTGTAAAAAGACTTTAAGTAAACTTTGTCGTTTATTTTAATAATTTACCCAACAAACCACTTACAATACTGCCAATTCCACTATTAGATGATTCTTTTTTACCGGTTTTCTTCTTTTTCTTCTTTGCAGTACCGGTAGAAGTATTAGTAGAAGTGAGTCCACCAATAATGTCACCGATATCCACATTGTCAAGAAGAGAAGAGAATAATGCACCTACTCCGGATTCTTTGTCGTCATCTTCATCAGCCTGCTTTCCTAAAAGGCTCATAAGAAGTGGTGCTACTGCTGAAAGAATCTGATTGGTGTTTTTTGATGATACACCGGTCTCCTTAGATACAGACTTTGTAACGTCGCTTTTGCCTGAGCCAAGAAGATGTGTGACAATTTTAGCTCCGTCTGCAAGGTCAACATTGCCAAGGAAGCTGGCAAGATTGCTTGTGTCATCCTTGGCGTGGTCAGACAAAGCCTTTGTGAAGCTTTCAGTTGTATTTTTGTCATTAGCCTGTGAATTAGCACCATTCAAAAGAGCAGGGATAGCAGAGCTTAATACCTTCTTTACGTCACTTTTTGAAGAACCTGTAACGTTGCTGAGCTCGCTGATACTGTCAGAACTGAGCAATGTGCTTGCAATTTTTTTAAGATCCATAATTTCCTCCATAGTACATTGTTTGCTTTGTAATTTCTGGTCAAGGTGTGTTCGAATGAGAACCCGATGACTAATATAATATTATTATGTTACGCAATGATTAAGAAGTCAAGTAAATAAATTGTGTTTGTGCTTGCTTCTTGACACAATATATTGTACAATCTAATTATAAAATTTCTATAAAATACAAGAAGGAGAAACTTTTATGGCGGAAACTAAGAAGAAAAAGAAAATTGTGTCTGCTGACACAGGTAAAGAAGTTGAAGCTGGTGCTAAGAAGAAAAGCGGTTCTATTAAAGAAGCCGCTCCGGTTGGTAATTCAGCAGCATTCAGAGCAGGAGCGGTTGCTCTTTGGGTAGTGGCTATTGCATTTGAAGTACTTGCACTTCTTATTTTGGTAGGTAAGATTAATTGGACATTCACAAGCACTATAGTACAGATTGTTGTGGCATTAGTGCTGGACCTTATCTGTGTAATAATTGGTTCACAGTTATGGAAGAAAGCTAATCGTATTAAGCCTGCAAGTGAGAAGAATAAGGTGACATTCTGGTTATGGAATAATATGGGTGTTATTGTATGTGCATTTGCATTTATTCCTTTTGTTGTTATCGCATTGACTAACAAGAACGTTGATAAGAAGACTAAGGCAATTGCTACAGTAGTAGCTGTTATTGCATTGTTAATTGGAGGTCTTTTCAGTTACGATTTCGATCCTGTATCAGCTGAAGACAAGGAAGCTGCTATGAATGCCATTACAGAGAATGTATACTGGTCACCATTTGGTAAAGTATATCACACTCATACAGACTGTTCATCTTTGAATCAGAGTGATACATTGACAGAAGGTACAGTAGAGCAGGCTATTGCTGCTAACCGCACACGTCTTTGCTCATTCTGTGCAAGAAAGGACGATATCACAGGCGTTGTAACAGATGGTAACAAGGCTGCAGATGATGATTCAGACGAGACAGAAAGCAAATAATAATACATAATAGAAAACGCTGTAGGCAATCCGCCTACAGCGTTTTTCTTAGTTATGTTGCTGACTAAACATTCAAAACTTATTTACATCAAGTTTATGTGATAGATATCAACTAATTACTTAGCCCAGATTCTAAGTGTAGAGATGAGCTTTTCCTTGTCATCTGCATCCATCTTCTGAACAAGAGCCATAATCTCGTTATCAAGAGCTGTGTTCTCGTATGTCTTGTCAACGCTACCAGCAAGGTAATCCAAAGAAACGCCTGTTAACTCTGCATAGTAAGCAAGCATTCTAAGTGTCATAAGGTTTCTGCCGTTCTCTACGTTACTGATGTAACCAGGAGTAACATCAAGAGCCTTAGCTACATCCTCCTGTGTGAGACCCTTTGAAATTCTCAACTTTTTAACCTTTGCTCCCAAATCGCTATCCATCTTTTTTACCTCCGTAAATGTTATTTTTTGTTCGCTCTGTATCTGAGCGTAGAATCAAGAATTTTCTTTCTGATTCTTAAGTGACCAGGTGTTACTTCAAGAAGTTCATCTGTGTCGATATAATCCAAAGCCTGTTCGAGACTTAATATCTTTGGGGGAACAAGTCTCAAAGCTTCGTCTGCACCTGAAGAACGAGTGTTAGTCAAATGCTTGGTTTTGCATACGTTAACTTCGATATCTTCGGTACGTGGATTTTCACCTATTATCATGCCGGCATAAACTTTTTCTCCGGCTCCAACAAATAGTGTACCACGTTCTTGCGCATTAAACAAGCCATAAGTTACAGTTTCTCCATCTTCGTATGCAATTAAGGAGCCAGTCTTTCTATATGAAATGTCTCCCTTGTATTCTTCATAACCTTCAAAAGAAGTGTTAATAATACCATTACCCTTAGTGTCTGTGAGGAATTCTCCTCTGTAACCGATAAGTCCGCGGGAAGGAATAGAGAACTGAAGTCTTGTATAACCGCCATTAATCTGAGTCATACCGAGAAGTTCACCTTTTCGCTGGCTTAATTTCTGAATTACAGAACCTGAGAATTCTTCCGGAACATCAATATAAGCAAGCTCCATCGGCTCAAGTTTCTTACCGCGCTCGTCATAGTGGTAGAGCACCTCTGCCTTACTTACAGCAAATTCGTAACCTTCACGTCTCATATTTTCAATAAGAACAGAAAGGTGAAGCTCGCCACGTCCCGATACCTTGAAGGAATTCTCAGAACCCGGAGTTTCCTCTACTCTTAAGCTTACATCAGTATTCAATTCCCTGAAAAGTCTTTCTCTGATATGTCTTGAAGTTACAAACTTACCTTCTTTACCGGCCAAAGGACTGTCGTTAACCATAAAGTCCATAGAAAGAGTTGGCTCAGAAATCTTCTGGAACGGAATGGCAACAGGGTTGTCCACAGAACAAAGAGTGTCACCAATGCGGATATCTGCAATACCTGAAACTGCAACGATATCACCATAAGAAGCTTCGTTAACTTCAACCTTATTAAGTCCGTTAAATGTGTAGAGTTTAGTTACACGTACTCGTTTACGGATAGTAGTATCATGGTGGTTAACAATAATAACCTCCTGATTAACCTTTATATTACCGTTCTCAATCTTACCGATACCGATACGACCAACGAATTCATTATAATCAATAGTAGAAATAAGCATCTGAGTATCTGAATCAGGATCGCCCTCAGGTGCAGGAATATTAGCTACGATGCAGTCGAATAGCGGCTGGAGGTCTACTTTCTCATCGTTCAAATCAGCCATGGCATAACCTGATTTAGCTGATGCAAAGATAAATGGACAGTCAAGTTGTTCCTCGTTAGCATCAAGGTCGATGAAAAGTTCCAAAATCTCATCAATAACTTCAGTAGGTCTTGCTTCCGGACGGTCTATCTTGTTGATACAAACAATTACAGAAAGTTCAAGTTCTAAAGCCTTCTGAAGAACAAACTTTGTCTGAGGCATAACACCTTCAAATGCATCAACTACCAACACAACACCATTAACCATCTTAAGAACTCGTTCAACTTCGCCACCGAAATCAGCATGTCCCGGAGTGTCGATAATATTAATCTTAGTACCTTTATAGTTAATAGCGGTATTCTTTGAAAGAATAGTAATACCACGTTCTTTCTCAATGTCGTTAGAGTCCATAACTCTTTCAACAACATCCTGATTGCTGCGGAAAGTGCCGCTCTGCTTAAGGAGTTCGTCTACGAGAGTAGTCTTACCGTGGTCAACATGTGCAATAATCGCAATGTTTCTAATATCTTCGCGTTTTGTTTTCATACATAATCCTTTCTAAGATAATATGTCCTATTAATAGAATATTTACAATATAATTTAATAGGATATGCAACTTATATATTCTATCACAATATAAAAAAATTACAACATGAAATATGAAAAAAATATGAAAATAATCTTAAAAAATACAATTTAATTAAAATGAACACATAATGTTCACATTTTTTTGTAATATTAATTTCAATTGGTACATATATTATTGAGAACACATTATAAAGCACAGTCGCAAGGCAGATGTCTGCGACAATAAAGAAGGGAGAAATACAAGATGCTTGATAAGGTTATTGAAAACAACAGAGTGACTATAATTGGAGAGATTGTTTCAGAATTTGAATATAGTCATGAAGTATTTGGCGAGGGATTCTATCTCGTAAACGTGTCAGTTAACAGACTTAGTGATATGGTGGATATCATACCGCTTATGATTTCTGAGAGACTGGTGGATGTTACAAAGGATTACAGAGGAATGAAGATAGAAGCTGCAGGTCAGTTCCGTTCTTATAACAGACACGAAGGCGAGAGAAACAAACTTATTCTTTCTATATTCGTAAGAGAGTTCCAGTTTGTTGAGGATGAAGATGTTCCGGAAGAGCAGTCTAAGTCGAATGAGATATTCCTTGATGGCTACATATGTAAGCCGCCAATATATAGAAAGACCCCATTAGGCCGCGAAATTGCAGATATCCTTATTGCAGTTAACCGTCCATATGGCAAGTCAGACTACATTCCATGTATCGCATGGGGACGTAATGCCCGTTATGCATCAGGCATCGAAGTAGGCGGACATCTCCAGATATGGGGCAGAGTCCAGAGCCGCGAGTACACTAAGAAGATTAGTGACGAAGAAGTTGAGAAGCGCATCGCTTACGAAGTTTCAGTAAGTAAGATTGATGTGATTGAGGAAGAGTAATTAATTATAAGCCGGAAGCGTGTGGATTAAACATATGCTTCCGGCGTTTTTTGATTGTGGTGTGGTAAAGGTAATACAGTGGCCAATATGGAGTCAGCTATGATTGGATTTAAGGTTATGTTAGGTTGCGATTAGTAATCATAAGGATTGCTAAAATGCGTGAAACATTGACAAAAAATAACTATAGTGATAAAATCACCCATATGAAAAGTGGGGGGCAAACTTGCAGAAATGTAGGGACGCAAAGCTAGATTCTAAGGTAAGCTGGCACAAAAAGCTATATTGCTATGAAAGTTCGGTTGCAGTGAATTGAGGTTCATTGCGCCGTTTTTTATTTTGACGTAATTTTAAGGTTAGTAATCTTAGTTTAAGATATTAAAGCGGAAGTTAAGGTAAGTTTAAATTAAGATTAGTAATCTTAAAGATTGCTAAAAAAAACATAGGAGGTTCAAGATGAACAAGAAGATTAACAAAATTAAGGGCAAGGCACTTTTGTTGACATTATGTGTGTCACTTATGAGCTTTGCCGGTTGCGGAGGTAGCAACGAAACAAGTGGTAACAATGAGACACAGGTGCAGACAACGCAGGAAGTTGAGAATACAGAGGCAACAACACTTACAAGAGAAGAATTGTTGTTTGGTGATGTGTGGTTGTGTGGTAAAAAGATTGATTTTCCTTGTAAGGTAAAAGATTTACCGGAAGGGTTTGTATTAGGTAAAGGTGTCGTGATATCTACTAGTAGAGGAAATGCGGCAGGTATAGAGGTGTTGCACAACAATGAGAAGGTTGGACAGATTACTATATATGGTGTCGATAAGGAAGTAGGCGGTTTTTATGATTTTAGTGAAGGTTATGGAGAGTATTATGTTAGGCATTTAACAGATGTAGGATATGTTTCTGTAAGTAATATACGTAGTACAAGTTCAAAGGATGATATTATTAAAATATTAGGACAACCTGATTTAATTGAAAATGAAATATTTTATTATTGGTTAGATAGTAACGAGTTGAGTTCAGTTCAATTTAGTTTTAGTTCATATGAAAGTAACAAAGTAGACATTATGTTAGTTAATTGGGAGGAATAGTAAAATGAGCGAGATTAATGGTACAACTAAGGATGAAACAATGGAGTTTTTAAATCTAATGGGAACAAAAATGGTAAGTCAACAGATGACGGCATTAGTCAGTATTATGGATAAACTAGATAGTTCCTTGAAGACAAGTAAGATTGCAAAAGCATATGATATCACAAGTGCTTTAGCAAGTGGTCATAATATAGTAAGTGGAGCGAAGAGCTTAATACAAGCATGTTATGATTACAATACAACAACAAACGCTGAACGAAAAGAAGAAGCTAGAATAGCTGCAATGACTGCTATTTTTTCGCTTGGTTCAGAAGCAACAGCACATTCGGTTATGACAAGTTATTTTTCATTTGTTTTTGATGTGGGGGCACAGTGCTTGGAGTCTGGATATGGTTTAGTTAGTGAATACAAAAAAAGACTCCAAATGTATGAAGAGCTTATGAATGAAGGAATTAAAAACAATGATTACACAGAAATTCAGAATCAGAAAGATGTATTGAAGCAGGTAGAAGCTGCGAGCGATTTAAAAGATATAGCAACATTATTAAAAGAGCTGTCTGATTATTGTACATTAATAGGTGCGGTACCACAAAATGGTATACCTACAAACAAAATCAATGATGCAATGGAGATGTATAATAGCACAATTGAACTTCAAAAAAGAATTGTTGAGAATATCGGTAAAGCAGTTGGTGAGAATTATTTTACAATAAGTGACGTGCTTGGTGCTGATTTGGAACAGGTTAATAAAGACAATACTACTGCCAAGAAAGCCGTAGCAGACCCGATCATCCTTGATCTTGACGGTGATGGTTTCAACATCGAAAAGAAGAAGGCAGGGGCATATTTTGACCTTAACTGCAACGGATTTGCGGAGAGAATCAACTGGACAAGAAGTGATGCAATTCTTACATTGGACAAGAATAGTAACGGTAAGATTGATGACGGAAGTGAAGTCTTTGGTGACTACCACTTGCTTGCGGATGGCACAAGAGCAAAGAACGGCTTCGAGGCACTTGCACAGTACGACACTAACAAAGATGGTGTGATTGATGCGAAGGATGAAGTGTTTAACAGTCTTAAACTGTGGGTGGATGCTGACGGAGACGGTATATCGGAGGACGGTGAGTTGAAGAGCCTTGCAGATATGGGC
>JAFQIQ010000156.1 GCA_017397445.1 Lachnospira sp. | reverse complement strand
CCAAATGGGACGCTGCTTTGAAACGCCTCGAACTTAGAAAGCAAAGACGTAACGAAGGATTCTAAATCACAGGATATGCTAATTACTTTGATTTTGAGGGATGCGCAAGCATCCCTCTTTATTTTGCATGTTAACTGTTGGTGGCAGGGTGTATTGTTGCAGACCGTAGGATAACGTCGGCACTTAACGAAGAAAGACTTTAGTCTTTCTGAGTTTAGTACCGTTACGTTATACTTCGAGCGAAAGCGGGTCTGCAACAATATGCTCCTTGCGCCCACAATTAAATTGTAAAAAAAGAGGGTGCTTGTGCACCCCCTTGAAAGCAGAATGGTAATTACATACCCTGTGACATCTGCTCTTCCTGTCTCTTAATCATCTTCTTAACCATGTTACCACCAACTGAACCAGCTTCACGTGAAGTAAGGTCACCATTGTAACCCTGCTTTAAGTTAACGCCGATCTCTGAAGCAACCTCCATCTTAAATCTGTTAAGCGCATCCTGAGCTTCCTTCTTAGTCTTTGATGATGAACTTGTTGAATTTGTCATAATAAAACCCTCCAAAAATTAAACATTTTCTTTATCTCCCTTACAGGAGAAGATGACTTCGTCGTCATCTTGGTATTATTATGTGTCGTTGCTTTAAAAATATTATGACAATATTTGTAAAATTATTTAATTCAAATAATTAAGTAATATCCTTGTTGTGTTAATAGTCGACTGACCTTTGCCCTTCACATTACCAACAACCGCTATATAACGTCTGCCGCTCTTTTCAACACATGTCACAAGGCAGTTTCCCGCCTCTAATGTATATCCTGACTTTACGCCTGTAACCGTAATACCTTTGTTGTTAAGCGCCTGCATAGCATACGTATTGGATGTATAAACTGTCTTGTTATACGTTTCAATATTATTATGTACCCAGTTTTTAGTTTTTTTGCCATCAATAAAAGTAGTCGTATACTTATATGTACCAAGAATTTTCGCACATTGCGAATTATTCATAGCGTATTCCATAATCTTGCACATATCAGCAACCGTTGTATACTGATTATTATTATGCAAGCCTGTAGAATTAGTAAAATGTGTGTGTTTCAACCCCAACTCTTTACATTTGGCATTCATCTTTTCCACAAATGCAGCCTCAGAACCACAAGCGATTCTGGCCAGCATCATCGCAGCATCACAACCTGATTCCAATATAAGACCGTATATCAAATCTTTTGCCTCATCGCCTTCCCCTGATGCATAGCCGGCTCTGCTTGCGTCTTCTATCAAAAGATAACTGGCCTCCGATTCCGTCAGAGTTGTCTTCTCATTCCAATTAACAATATTCTCACAAGCTACAATCAGCGTCATAACCTTTGTCATAGACGCAGGATACATCTTGACGTCAGGGCCTTTACCGGCTATAAGCTTACCGGATGAAACATCATACAAAGCAGCATACTGCGCCGTAACATTACTATCCGTAATAGTTACATATTTTCCCGGAGTTGCCACGCTCTGGGTGGGTTTAACACTTTCCGTAGCCTTTGTCGACTCCGGTATTCTCTGACTTTCCTTTTCAGTTTCCCTCTGAGTTTCCTTTTGTTCCTGACTTATACTCTCACTTTCTGCCTGGGTCGACACTTCTGACATATCTTCTGTCTCCGGCTCTTTTTCCGTTCCACTCACTTTGGTTTCTTCACCCGTAACATCATTACCGGAAACAGTATCGTCAACATTTACGTCAGTGCCCTGAGTAGCACCAAGAATATCAGTATTATGCACGCCAAGCGAACTAGTGGCATCCTTCATAACCACTACAAATACCACAATAACAACAACCGTTAATACAACACTTGCAATAGCTGCCCCAATGCTTAATGTCTTTAATTGTCTTTTTCGTCTTCTTGCAAGAAGAACGCTTCTTTTCTTTCGCGCTTCATTCTTTTCAGCCAGAAGCCTTTCCATTTCATCGTAATCATCTATACTATCAACTGCATCTTCTCTAAGAATATCATTCAATTCTTTTTCAAGCGCATCAGCATCAAATACTTCTTCAACTTCAAGTTCTTCAAGACCTTTATCAATATTATTATGCACTTGTTTTCCCCTTTGCACTCATCATTATACATACTGCGTAGATATTCTGAGCGATTCCGCCAATTCTTCACCTACTAAAAGTCTAACAAGCTCAAGACCTAAATCAATAGATGTTCCCATACCACGTGATGTTGTTATATTACCGTCTGTAACAACTCGAACCGGTGCTAACTTAACCTCTGCACCAATCAAATCATCCTCAAATCCCGGAAATGCAACTGCACTCTTTCCTTTAAGCATACCAAGTTTGCCCAGCACACTTGGTGCTGCACAGATTGCCGCAATTCTCTTACCTGCAACGTTATGTGCATTCAATGCATCAACAAGTTTCTCGCATGCCAAATACGAGGTATGTCCCGGACCTCCAGGCAAAAACAAAACATCCGAATCTTCAAACTGACAATTTTCAATTAATTTTTCTGCTTGAACTGCAATTTTCTGAGCACTAAGCACATCCACACTACCCGTTATAGAAACCAACTCTACATCTATCTTCGCTCTTCTTAACACATCCACAACTGCCAGAGCTTCAACTGTTTCAAATCCATCTGTCAAAAATGTTGTAACCTTCATCTGTTAATCCTCCATTAAGAATCATTTCCCAACCACATTATTTTACAACAAATAATGTGTACTTGCAACCATACAAGTACACATTATGAACCAAGATAATATCTTTTTTGTTTTTCGTATTCTTCTCCAATCGCCTTTATCAGTTCTGTATCTCCATGAGTATTATCAGGGTGGAATATCTTCATAAGTTCCTTATACCTTTTTCTTAAGGACACAGAATCATCCACACCTTTAAAAAACAATTTAGTGTTACCTTCATAAGAAATCCCTCTTCTAGCCTCACGATACACAGAATCTTTATACACCAGCTTATCTCGCTCAAAACGCTCTTTATCAATAGCCAACTGTCTCGTCTCTTTCTCCAGCAGTTGCCACTGACTATCAAACAAATTCTTCTGATTCTGCAACTGCTTACTAAGAAGTTGATTCTTGCTTTGCTGTCGCTCCAGCATTCCTTTTTGTATCTCAATAAGTTTACGCTCATCTTCAACGATTTTGCGTTCCTTTTCAAGCTTAACATTCAACTCCTGCAGTCGTAGATTCTCTTTAAAAAGCCATCTTTGCTTTTCTTCAAGCTCCAACTCAAGTGCTGACTTTTCTTCAGGCACCGGTGTAACCTCAGGCTCTTTTGTTACTGCATATACATTATCTCTGTATCCATTATCCATAACATCATCTCCGGAACAAATATTATTCTCGTCAAACTGCACTGTGGAACCAAAGCACCTTAACCGGTTGTGCCCCCTCTTTTGTTCTCACTGTATGCGTAACTCCCGGTAACGCAATAAAGGAATCTCCTGCTTTAATTGGAAAAACCAGGTCATCCAACTTAGCATACCCCTCACCTTCAAGAACATAAAAACCTTCCTGGTCTTCATGACATCCCGGAGTAGGTGAAAATTCATAATCACTATATACTGTTATCCCTGAACAACAGCCCTTTAAGCAACCATTTGCCTCAGTTAACAGCTTATAGCCTCTTTTGCCTTCACCCTGTACATTAACAGCCTCTTCCATTGTTATATACGGTTTCATAATGATATCCCCTATCTTACAAAAAATTAAAAAAGGGGGCTGGTGTACCACCAGCCCCCATAATCACAAATGTATCAATTATACGTTGTTCTTATATCTTAACAACTCTGTATACGCAAGAAGGAATGGACCAACACCCTTTGCATCATCCTTAACAATAGGCTCTGACATATAGTAATCATATGTACCATGTCTACTTTCCTTATTACCAAGACCAGCAACAAGACAGATACCGCCAAGAGACATATTACCTTCCTCTGTTGAAAGATACTTCTCACAAATACCGTTAATAGCCTTCTCTGCATAAGCTCTGTATGACTCCGGTAAAATTCCAAGTCTTACACCCTTAAGAAGTGAATATGCCATAATTGAGCTACCACTTGTCTCAAGATAATTTCTATCCATATTACCAAAGTTAACTACCTGATACCACATACCACTCTCATGCTGATACTTAAGCATAGAATCCATAAGATCTACATATGCAACCTTAAGCATCTCATAACCACCATCGAACTTTCCGTCATGGTTATCAATCTTGTCCAATGTATCAAGAAGCGCCATAGAGTACCAACCGATAGCTCTAAGCCATGTACACTGTGAAAGACCCGTAACAGGATCACACCAGAATGCTTCCTTGCTTGTATCAATAGCATGGAAATATAAACCATTAAGCGGATTACGAAGGTTCTGAATTACATATCTGAACTGTGAGAATACATCCTCATAGTTCTTTCTGTCATTAAATCTTGTCTCATACTCAAGGTAGAATGGCTGTCCCATATACATACCATCAAGCCATACCTGGTTAGGATAAATATCCTTATGCCAGAAATTCTTACCCTCGTTATCACATCTAGGCATCAACTCAATCTGGCTATAAACAAGATCAATTGCCTTTCTGTACTTTTCCTTGCCTGTAATATCATACAACTCGAACAACGTCTTTCCCGCATTAATATTATCGATATTCTTCTCATGAATATCATAGCCATCAATTGTACCATCTTCATTAACTCTGAAATCAATGAAATCATCAGCGAACTTGAGGTACTTCTCATCCTTAGAGATAGCATACATCTCAAGAACAGCCTTAATCATACATCCATCGATGTAATTCCACTTAGAAGTAAGACCTTTCTTAAACTTCTCAATGTTCCATACCGGTGCTTCCGGAGAACTCTTTTCAAGCAATTCATCAATATACTTTACAATAATATCCATCTTGATTTCTCCCTTACGTAACAATTTGTTTCATTGTACTACAAAAATTGCATAATATCAACAGATATTTTATTTTTTATCCACTTTTTTAGTGCAAATATTCTGTAATTTGTATAAAACATATAAGGGAGGATTTTGGGTATAACCCCAAAACCTCCCCTGTATTACAGTTAATTTTCGTCCTGCGGCTTAATCTCACGGATTTCCTTAGTGCGAATTTCTTTACAGATTTCGTTAACAAAGGCATCAAGGCTCTTCTGGCCCTCGTCGCCCTCGTAACGGCTTCTTACTGAAACAAGACCTGCCTCCTGCTCGTTCTGTCCAACAACAAGCATATAAGGAACTCTTTTAAGTCTTGCATCTCTAATCTTAAAGCCAATCTTTTCTGAACGATTATCAACACTGCTTCTGATACCATTAGCAACGAGCTCTGCATTAACCTGATTAGCATAGTCTGCATACTTCTCAGAGATAGGAAGAACCCTAACCTGCTCAGGACAAAGCCATGTTGGGAACAATCCCGCATACTTCTCAATAAGCCATGCAAGTGTACGCTCATAGCAACCCATAGATGTTCTGTGAATAATGTAAGGTCTGACCTTATCACCATTCTCATCGATATAGTACATATCAAACTGCTCTGAGAGCAAAGCATCCCACTGAATAGTAATCATAGTGTCCTCTTTGCCATATACATTTTTCGCATTAATATCTACCTTAGGGCCATAGAAAGCAGCCTCACCTACATCCTCTGTAAATGGCACTTCAAGCTCTGTAAGAATCTCTCTGATGTGCTGCTGTGTCTCCTCCCAAACTTCTGGCTCACCGATATATTTTTCCTTGTTATCAGGGTCCCACTTAGAAAGGTGGTATGTTACATCTCCTGCAACACCGAGTGTCTCAAGGCAATACTTAGCAAGTGCAAGACAGCCCTTAAACTCCTCTACCATCTGGTCAGGTCTTACGATAAGGTGTCCCTCTGAAATAGTAAACTGACGAACTCTTGTAAGACCGTGCATCTCACCTGAATCCTCGTTACGGAAAAGTGTAGATGTCTCGCCATATCTGATTGGAAGGTCTCTATAGCTCTTCTGGCTTGCCTTGTATACATAATACTGGAATGGGCATGTCATCGGACGAAGTGCAAACACTTCACTGTCCTTCTCCTCATCACCAAGTACAAACATACCGTCCTTATAGTGATCCCAGTGACCTGAAATCTTATAAAGGTCAGACTTAGCCATAAGAGGAGTCTGAGTTCTCACATAACCTCTCTTTGTCTCCTCATCCTCAATCCAACGCTTTAACTCATTTAACATAATTACACCGTTTGGCATAATAAGCGGAAGTCCCTGACCGATAACATCAACAGTTGTGAAAATCTCCATCTCACGGCCAAGCTTGTTGTGATCACGAAGCTTAATCTCCTCAAGGTACTTAAGATACTCCTCAAGCTCCGCTGTCTTAGAAAATGCTGTGCCATAGATTCTTGTAAGCATCTTGTTCTTCTCTGAACCTCTCCAGTATGCACCTGAAGATGAGATAAGCTTAAATGCTTTGATAGACTTTGTACTCATAAGGTGTGGACCTGCACAAAGATCTGTAAATTCTCCCTGGCTGTAGAAGCTGATAATTGCATCTTCCGGAAGGTCATTGATAAGCTCAACCTTGTATGGCTCGCCCTTCTCTTCCATAAACTTAATAGCCTCTGCTCTTGGAAGCTCAAAACGTGTAATTTCAGCACCTTCCTTAATAATCTTCTTCATCTCTGCCTCAATCTTATCAAGATCTTCTCTTGAGAATGAAGCGTGATCAAAATCATAGTAATATCCTGTATCAATAGATGGTCCGATAGCAAGCTTTGCCTCAGGATAAAGTCTCTTTACTGCCTCTGCAAGCACATGTGAGCAAGTATGTCTGTATGCAGCCTTACCTGCCTCATCGTTAAATGTTAGAATGCTTAACTCACAATCCTTGTCAACTACTGTTCTTAAGTCAACAACCTCACCGTCAACCTGTCCTGCACAAGCCATTCTTGCAAGACCTTCACTGATGTCCTTAGCAATATCAATCACTGACATTGCCTGTGAATACTCTTTTACCGAGCCATCCTTAAGTGTGATTTTCATAAATCTATTCCTCCATTTCTTTGTTTGTTGCGATAGCGGGACAATAAGTTCGGCTCTGCCGAACTTAGGAGAATCTTCGATTCTCCTGTTCTTCCACATACTAATTGGAGTTTGCGAAGGCAAACTCCAGCGCCCGAGCGATATTGCGAAGCAATTAGTTTCCTTTTCGCGAGGTGCGCATGTTCTGTAGACTTTTTAATTGCATATTCATATGCAATTAAAAAGTCCCGCACCACAACTTATTAATTGCGGCACGGGACGAATAAACTTTAATTCGCGGTTCCACCCTGCTTGCCGGATTCAGTGTAATTACGGCACAATAATCCGCCTACACTTAATCACAGCCACTCATTCGATTATAACGGAATCACCGGCCCGGATTAGGGGCACTCCGAGGTAGTCTTCACATATCTTCCCGTAAGGCACTCACAGCTTCTGTGCCTCTCTCTGAACTTTCCAATATGCTACTCGTCTCATCAACGTGTTAATTAATATTAATTTACGTTGTTAGTATAGCATTTTAGGCGGGATTGTCAAGAGGGAAATTGCAACCGTACACAAACTTTTCAAACATGGCACACATCGCTATACGCCATCAATATATTCTCTCCCAGTTCCTTTGCATTAACGCCTGAGGGAAGCTCTCTTCTTTTACCTAAAATATCATAAATTCCATCCGTCTTTGAACATTTTTTTGAACACAGCTCAAAAGAACCATCCTCATTATAATCTATACTAACTAATACATTTCTCTTACTAAATGTTTTCCAACTTTTATATTTTGTAGCTAGTTCATATCCTTTTGTAATCCCAACGAGACGAGAACTGTTTTTAATAATATCTATTGCACTCAGCACTCCCTCTCCTATTTGTATATCACTCACATTCTCATCTAACACAATCATCCTGTCCGGCTGTTGCTTGGCTCCACTGACATGGTCAAGATACGGAATTATCAATAATCTTTTTTCTCCCTTATAAACACTTATTTCCCACGGAAACTTGTGTTTACCTATGCTCTCATCTTTTCTAAACTCTTCCCTATTAACAGTTACCTTCGCAGGTGATTCATTATATAACCTAGCCAGTTTAACCAACTCCGACGTAACACATCTAAATTCCTCTTGTGAATAATTATTTGGAATATGTACACGCTTAATATATCCACAAAATCTTCCACCACCATCTACACTCTTTTTCATAGCCGAAATGGTGTACCCATCATCCTCTCTTATATAAAAATGCAAACAGATAACTTGCCTCCAATATGCATCCTTATCTGCAACATTCTTTTCAAAATATTTACACTCTCTTTTCATAAATTCATACACATCAATTTCATCGTTATATTGTTCCATATTAATATTCGCACCAATACCTTGCACAACATCCCACATAGCAATAGCTTCTTCTTGACAAAACATAGTCCATTTAACCGGCACCAACACACCTTCACAATTTTCTTTCATCCGAAAATATGCAGTACAACCACCACAATAATACATTGCCACTTTATACTTGTATTCTTCCATAAAATCCCCTTCTTAACATCATATTTTTACGTTAGCGGGGCAGTATATCTGCCCCACTTCTTCATCACTTTTTCGGTGCCCACTCCAATTGCTCTTTCCCATAGAACTCCTCTGCCGCCAAAAGAACATCCATCACGGCCTCTGCCATCGCCTTACATGTCGAACCCTGCGGTAGTAGTATCTCTTTTACACAACCATTGTATAAAGCATACTTATCCACCATATTGCGCTGATATGCATATATACGACAACTGTCATCTTCCAAAAGCTCAATTACTGCCATATTATAGTTCTGCCAAAACTTCTTGTAACTTTTGCACTTCTTTGTAGCCCTCTTCCATATACTCCGTTCACTCATCTCTTTGGCGGTTTCAGTAGACACTTGACTACTCGTAATTACTTCCCAACTTTCTTCTATGCACCTTGCCAGTTCAGTAATATCCAATGGCTCTTTTATGACACTATATAGCGGTGCACCCACATAATGATTACCTATATGCATAATAAATGTCTGTACTATTATCCTATCCTCTCCCTTACTAACATCCATAAATTTTCTCATCATTGTACCCCTCCTTATTTACCAATCCTATACCATACCTCTATATTAGATCCCTTTCAATAAAGTCTTTTAACACTGTCAAATAAAATCATTCAATTCACTAAGATATCCACATTATCATTATATTATTTTCCCCCTTTATTTCAAGGAGCTATAGTTCACAATTTATATGCACTATAGTTCATCCCTCAAAAAAAGTCAGAAAAATGCGGTCCTCGCATGAGAACCGCATCGCATAATTATATTAAAATAATACTTACTTTATATTTGCTCCACAGACTTTATCTCCCTCAATATACGTGAGGCTAACGTTATCACCAACACTATACATAATCACACTTGGATTATCCACTGCATTAACATCGTAAATCACAGACGAACCTTCAAGCACCACGTAATAGTGCGAGTTGCCACCAACTACCATAGGCACAATCTTGGCTATTACTCCTGATACTTCCTTTTCTACCTTAACAGGCTCTGTGGTTATACCGCTGTCCGTTAACATCTGAAGGTAATTGCGCTCACATTCGCCCACTGTATCACCGATAGCTACCGTCTGATACTTCTCGATATTAAGCATAGCGTAACTCTTTACAAGACCCGCACTGTCTTTAAGTGCCATAAAGTATGTCGGTTCACCGCCCACATTTAATACAAGCGGAAATGTTGCAGTATATCCCAGATGCTGAACCTTACCCTCTGCTG
>JAFQIQ010000155.1 GCA_017397445.1 Lachnospira sp. | reverse complement strand
ACTTAATAGCATTAGTAAGCAGATTCGTTATAATCTGTCGGATTCGCACCTCATCACCATACAGAGTCTTTGGTATGCTTTCGTCATTGGACACCTTGAATTCAAGCTCCTTCTGTTTCGCAGTCAAAGCAACCAGATTGTAGCAACTGTCTACAAGCTTATAAACATTATATTCTACAGGAATAATTTCCATCTTTCCGGATTCAATTTTAGACATATCAAGCACGTCGTTTACAAGCGACAACAAAGTTTTGCCTGCTGTCCTTATATCCATGGCATATTCTGTAATATTACTTTCCCTGCTTTCCCGAAGTATCATCTCATCCATACCAAGCACCGCATTAATCGGTGTTCGAATCTCATGAGATATGCTGGCAAGGAAACGAGCTTTAGATTCTGTTGCTATTACAGCATCCTGCTTTTGCCTCTCAAGTTTAATTACATCCGTAATGGCTCTAATAGTTGCCATTAAAAGGAGGAATAGTACACCAAGTGCTATACCCGTTGCAGTACTTACATTGCCCTTATTATAAAATCCAATTATCTGAACTCCCGCTGCAAGTATGGCTCCACCAAAACCTACTGCTACAATTCGATACTCCTTGATGAATCCTTTTCTCCAATCTTTGAAAAATGTCACAAACATAATTGCAAAGGCAACACCTATTCCTAAGAAAATCAACAAGGACATATCCATAAGGTCACGCAACCCAAATAACTGCACAATTGTACAAAACGTAAAGTTAATTAGCATAACTATAGCCACTGTCATATGCAACTTTCTGTATCTGTGTTCCTGCACCTGATCAATATATATAAGGAACGGTATCGGTGCCAGCATAATTGTGAAATATGTCATACTATTGGCTATAGATACGTTAGGGAAAAACAGCTGCCTTATGTTAGACTGTGTTATAAGCCACACCGAAACTAGCAGAACACCCCAACACAGATACTCTACTTCAATATTCTTTCTGTATCTGATATTAATAAACCCAATAATTATTACACTTACAAAACCTACTAACAGCATAAAAAATGTAAGTATTGTTTCAAAACCGCCTACAAGAATCAAATGTAACCATATGGCAAATCTGTCACCATAATGCACCGCCCTCATAACGCCTGCTCTGGAGTCATCAACAGTCCAAGCCTTATAAGTAATGGTTTTCCCTGCATCTTCCGGCTCCAAGTCAACAAATATATACATACTTACACTAAATGTACCAAAAGGACGCTTGCCTTCCGTAGTGTATGTCTTTCTCAGTTCATCTCCAACATAAACCTCCACATCCTGCTTAGCAGTTCTAAAACATACCCAGTCATCATCATCAACTTCCTTAGGCAATGTGTTAGTCATAATTAACGTATTGGATGAACCTACCTCATATTCTCCCGGAACAGAAACCTTTTCTTTGCTTCCATCTTCTTTAATCAGATGCCAGCCCTGGTCATACTCACTAAAATGTGTGTTTCTCTCTTCTGTTTCTCTTGGATAATTTAATTCGCCCCACACAAAATAAACCAGTATACCTACTGTACAGATAACGAAAGCTATTTTGATAATCCTACCCAGCAGTTTCTCTCCTTTGTCCATGCACCAACCCCCTGACTGACCAATGCACACCAAACAAAATCTTATGCATTCTGTCTGTTTATTTTCATATTAACAAACGCCATAATCAACATTCCTGTTGCATTAAGCGCCAATATTACAATTGCTGCAACCATTCCCATACCATCTGCAACAACGCCAATAATCTGAGGTGTTACGATACCGCCAAGTGCGGCAATGGCAAGAAACATTGACATACCTGTATTGGAACCCTTAATAACTTTTCCAACTGCTGAAACTGTTGTAGGATATATTCCTGCAAAGAAAAATCCCAAACCTGCAATAGCAACTGTTATAACCGCAAGATTCTTTGTTGCAATAAGCAGGAAAAAGAATACCGCTGTAGCAATGCAGTTAGTAAGAATCAATACATTTTTATTAATCTTGGTTGAAAGCTTTGCTGTTAGCAATCTTCCAAGCATAACCATAACCCATGTAACTGATACAAGATTAGTTGCATATGTGTCACTCATAATTCCCATACTCTTAAAATATGTAACAAACCATCCGTTAACACAATTCTCAAGACCAAGGTACAAGAAAAGCAAAAGTCCCATAATATAGAAAAGTCCACTCTTGTAAAATGGCTTAGCCCGACTTTCATCAGCATTCTCTGACTGCCCAGCCTCTTTCTTACCTTTCTTTGAATCCTTAGGCCAGTTGTAATCGAGCTTCATAAGTGCATAAAACAGGCATGCCAAAGACGAACCTGCAATAATTGTATACACAATTGCTCTCCAACCAAGCCCCATATTTACATACAAAGATGTAAGAAATGGTGCCAAAAATGCACCTACTGCAAATGTCATATGCAATAGGTTAAGCGCTGCCGGCTTTCCATCAGAATTATCATTAACTACGGCATTATTAATAATACTTACGGAACCTCTTCCGATTCCTATAAGAATAAATGCTGCATACATCACAGGCACCGGTGGCAAAAGTGTGATAACAAACAACATCGTAGGAATAAGCAGACACATACTTACAATGGTTGCCTTCCTTCCAATCTTTCCTGCCAACACAGGATTAACAAAACTTGCCAAAAGATTTCCTATGGCAAACGCTGAAAGCAGTCCTCCTGCTACACTATAATTGATGCCTGCCTCATCAATAATATAAGGCAAAATAGCACCAACCAAAAGCACCATCGCACCATTCACTAAAAAAGCAAAATAGCATGGAAAAAACAATTTAAACTTAGAACTCATCACAATTTCCTCTCTTGAATTTTATTGTAACACATTTGTGTTATTTTTTACACAAAATATTAACTAAATTTGCAGATTTTGTCAAAAGAATTAATCTTTATTCTTTTCTCTTGTAGTTTATTGCAGAAAAATGTATAATTAGCACTGTACAAAACTTTAAACAATTTATTATATGGGATGGAGAATATTATGAAGAAAAATTGGCAAAAACGCTTTCTCTCACTGGGATTGGTTGTTGTTTTGGCGGCAAGCTTAGTTGCGTGCAGCAACAATTCATCAACATCGAACAATTCCACTTCGGGAAACAAAGAAACTGAAAGCTCAACCGTCAACGAAAAAGAAACTGTTGAATCATTAGCTTTAGTACTTACAAAGGATGATATATCACTCCTTTCCGAGTACCCTAACCTTAAAAAGTTAGATGCTACCGGAAGTACTTGCTATGACGAACTTTTGAAGTTTTCTAC
Source organism: Lachnospira sp. (assembly GCA_017397445.1). Lineage (GTDB taxonomy): Bacteria > Bacillota > Clostridia > Lachnospirales > Lachnospiraceae > Lachnospira. Next base: position 10,908 of record JAFQIQ010000155.1, on the reverse strand, counting down.
TGAAAATCCGAATGTTGAAGTAATATACAATGTTCCCCTCGGAACTACTGTCGTTACCACAACAGAGACAGCACTCACACTTGCTGAGGGCAGTTATGATTTTGCAACTTTAAAATCTAATCTTAAATATCTGCCTAAGGTGGCTGCCATAACATTACCTGACAGTACCCTTACAGAAGCAAAGGTGAATGAACTTAAAGCTGCATATCCTAATGTCGCAATCAAATATACTGCAAAGCAGCAGTCATCGTCATCATCTTCGTCATCGGGCAGCTCCGGCACAGTTAAACCTAATACAGGTTCAAGCTCTGCTACTGATACTAAGATTACTGTTGATTCAAGCTGGCCTGTACACGACTGGACTGATATTGATTCAAGCCAGATGGCAACCGCCATTGAGAATGCTAAGACACTTACCGGAAACTGCGTGGTTAAACTTAATGGTGGCCTTACTAAAGCGGAAGTTAAATCACTTCAGCAGGCTGCGCCAAATGTATTGTTTGATTACTCATTTACTCTTTATGGCAAAGAATTATCTACACTCAGCAAAACTGTCGCATATGTAAATACCAAGATTGGCGATAGCGGTGCTCAGGAAGTTAAAGATGCCTTAAGTATTCTTACTAAGTGTACTTATTTTAAGTTAGACAACTGTAGCATGAGCAATGGTGTTCTTGCAGGAATCAGAGATGCATACCCTAACAAGTCAATTGTATGGCGTATATATCAGAAGACTCCTAATTCAACAAGAAGCTGGCTTACAGACACAGAAGTACTACGTGCCGTATACCATGTTGAAGATTCTAACAGTGGCGTGTTTAAGTATCTTACAAAGGTTAAGTACGTTGACTTAGGACATAACACTAATATGAAGGACATTAGCTTCCTCTCATATATGCCAAACCTTGAGATTGCTATTCTCTCAGGTAGTCCGATTACAGATCTTTCACCACTTAAGAATCTTAAGAAACTGGAATTCCTTGAGATTGCATGGTGCGGATGGGTTTCAGATATATCACCGCTTGCCGGCTGCACAGGTTTGAAGCACTTAAATCTTGGTCACACAAGAGTTAAGGATCTGTCACCGCTTAAGAACCTTTCACTGGAGCAGTTAAGTTATGTTGCATCAGGTGCTCGTGGCAATAACCTTACAGAAGCTGATTGGGCTAAGATTCAGCAGCAACATCCAAATTGCTGGATTACTTACCAGCCATTGAATGATTTAGAGGCGACTCCATACAGTACCGGTTGGAGATATAAGAAAGAAGGCGGATACACTGCCTGCTACCGTAAAGTAAGAGATGTATTCAACCTTGATGAAATTGATAAAATTCTTCAGGGTCAGAAATAGCAACTAAAGCGCGGACACGAATTCTAAATTCTACTGTCCGCGCTAATTTTATTAGTTATCCATCTTATCTTTCTTAAGCACCTCTTCCAGTGTAGCATAAATCTTTTCCGCATTGGCAGGCTTTAACAGATACCCTGCCGGTCTAAGTCTAAGCACCGTTTCTATGTGTTCCTTATCATTAACCCCCGTAAGGAATACAATCGGTATGTCCTTGGCTTCTTCAACTTCCCGAATCATCTCCATAGTCATCTTACCATCGCACATTGGCATCTCATAATCAAGCAATATGACATCCGGTAATTTCTTACCAATCATAGTCAATGCTTTCATACCTGATGTTGCCATCTGAACATCATACTGTTCCTTAAGCATAGTATTAAGTGTGCGTAGCTGCATAGCATTGTCATCCACAAGGAGAACTGTCTTTTTTTCTGATTTGTTATCAATACATGTTCCAGCCTGTGCATCATATGTCATATTAAGAACCTGACTTATGGCTACCAATGTTTTTTCAACAGTAATAGGTGCTGTAACATACTCCATCTTTATAAGTCTCATATACGCCGTATAATCCGCCTTATCATCTTCCGTACCAAGACACACAACAGGCATCCTTACATAATTGTAGCGAATCTCATCAAGCACCTTCTTAGCAACGTCACCCATCTCCCAAAGACACATAACCACCACATCCGGAGAATTCAATTTCAAAAGCCCTTTCGCCATATCAGCATTGTCCACACACGCCTGTACACTAAAGCTCTTCTCAAGCTCTGCATTAATCTCTTGAAATGTTATGTTAAACTTTCCTAACAACAATACTTTTTTCATACGCATTCCACCACTTTCTCTTTAATATGTTCTATAGTTATTATAGCATCTTCCGCCTCCAGATTCATCACCTGAATTGCCAACTTATCAATTTTTTCCTGAAGTTGTGCAGGATACTCATACTTCTGAATCTGTGCACATACAAAATCCGCGGTATCATAATCATCATTTTTCAGACTGTCTAGAAGCATCTCCAGATATGGTTGTATTGTAGCTATATCTGCAATAGCTGACTTCTCAACATTATCATCATATCCGTAAGACTCTGCCAAACGTACTCTGTGCTTTTCAATTTCCTCCATAAGAATCGGATGCAACGCTTTAATCTTATCAACATCCTCCTCTTTAGATGCCACCTCTAGCAAACGCGCCAGCTTTGACAATAGCAAAGCTCCCACCGTCGCCGCAGTACTTTTCAGTGCATGCACTTCTATTCTGTATTCTTCGAAGATTCCGGTGTTCAATATACCATCATACAAAGATGCCAGCTTTTGCGGCATATACTTTAAGGAACCATAAAAATCCGCCAGTATAGATAACAACGTTTCCTCATGCTTTAACACAGTCAATGCATAGTCAAAATCAAACTCGTCAACTGACACAATGCTACTTTCCTTATTCTGTGACTCTTCCCCTACAACATCCAGAGCTGTCACCATATCTTTCGGAAGATACTGAAGTATCATCTTATCTAATTTCTCCGGCATAATAGGCTTTGTAAGATAATCGTTAAATCCTTCATTGAGATATCTCTCTTTGGCACCTATAACAGCATCTGCCGTAAGCATAATAACCGGTGTACCTTTGCACAAGCCCCTTTCCTGCATAATATGTAAAGTTTCAATGCCATCCATTCTTGGCATCATATAGTCAAGAAATATAATATCAAAATGCTGTGCCTCAACCATTGATATACATTCTTCTCCACCATCAGCTTCATACACCTGCATACGGGATTTTTTAAGCAGACTTCTAAATACTTTCCGGTTAACATCCTTATCATCTACCACAAGTATTCTTGCATCAGGTGCAACAAAACCTGCATCGGATTTCTGCTTCTGATCTGCTCTTTGTATGCGTTCCTTAAACTCACCAACAGGTTCACTATTAACAACCTTCTGCTCTAATTCAAAATAAAACTCACTGCCTTTTCCATACTGACTTGTAACCTTCAACTCACTATTCATTAGTTGAAGTAATTGCATACAGATACTCATTCCCAGACCGGTACCTTCGATATGTCTGTTTCTTGATTCCTCAAGTCTCTCAAACTTTCCAAAAATCTTATCCATATCCTCTTCCCTAATACCAATACCTGTATCCTTAACTGCATAATGTATCCTTGCATTCTCTCCTTCTACTTCTGCAGAAACAAAGAGAGTTACGGTACCTTCCGGAGTATACTTAACAGCGTTAGTCAACAGATTCATAAGCACTTGTCTTATTCTTATATCATCCCCATAATATCCTGACGGAATCTCAGTCGCTATGTCAAATATAAGTTCCAGTCCTTTATCCTTTGCCTTTATACTTATCATATTATACAAATCATTAAGCATACTGCTTATATCATAATTAACCGGTATTATTTCCATTTTACCTGACTCAATCTTAGATGAGTCCAGAATCTCGTTAATAATACTTAAAAGTGCATTAGCAGAGCCTTTAATATCATAGGCATAACTACGAATCTCCTGCTCAGAGCTTTCTCTTATCACCATCTCATTCATACCTATAACAGCATTAATAGGAGTTCTTATCTCATGAGACATCCTTGCAAGGAAATCCGACTTTGCCTGATTAGCAGCATCAGCCCTTGCAGTTTCTACCTTTAACAGCTCAACCAGTACTGCGTCCGGATTAGCAACAGTCATATACATACACAGACAAAACAGTATAACGCCCAGACTTGATGTCAGTGCAGCCGGAATAAACAGCTGGAACAATGCGGCACCAAGCACTGACACAATAGCCAGTACAATAGCCATCTTGTTCTTTGTTGAAACATTATTACGGTAACGTATAAGATACTCAACTATCAGCACCATATATATGATTATACATATGTATAAGATATTAACACCCCATCCATATGAATAATTCCCTGTAGACTCTCTCACATAATATATAGGTGCCACTAAATCCACAATCACAACAATTATAAAAGGCAGAGCACTTAACAACGCTCCTTTTAATTTGTGTCCAAGCTCCTTCTCCATTCTGGCGATAAGGTATCTGTACAACAGAACAAACAGTGTTGCTGTGGATATATAAAAACATATATGCATAATTCTGTTAAAAAGCGGATCCACCGTATCCAACCTGTTAACCGTATAATTCGTTATGATGTCAAAACACAGATTAACAAGTCCGCACAATAATAATGTTATAAAGATTTTATCTGCCTTGTCTTTACGTTTTATACCAAACCAACACATAAAAAACAGTATTAATATAATAAACATGCCATATATCTGAGCCTTGTAATGTATCATACGCCATTACCTCCCACGCACTTCAACTTTCACGAAATAAACATATATTTATTATATCATACTGTTTTTTTAATTACAACTTTATTGTTTTAACTTTTCTCAGTATGGCCTCTGCAAGCTTCTTATGATTATCCTCATCCATATGAATATTATCCACTACTGATGCTACCGCGTATTGGGCTGCATTCATAAATTCCACACTGCTTTCTTTACACACTTCTGCAATAACCTTCGCCAACTTCTTTGACTCCGTCACACTTCTTTCATCCATATCACCAAAAACATCACCGTTAGTGATTAACTCCTCTCTTACAAGAACCGGTGAAATAATTAGTATCTCAGGCACGCTAAACCGCTGCCACATATCAGGATTCTTTATAATATCAATAAACTGGCGAATTCCGTCCGCTATATACTCTGCGTTACAGGGAAAAATGTTTTTTAACTCGTTAGTCCCTAACATAATTATTACTAAATCTACAGGCTTGTGAGACATAAGCAACATTTTTAATGAAGCAATACCCTGCCTCTCCGGAAATATGGGGTCTATGGACAGGATAGTTCTGCCGTTAAGGCCCTCTTCAATTATATCGTTCTCAGGCATCATCTTTGATAACATCTTAGTCCAACGATTTTCATGACGCTGTCCGTTAACCGGGTTGTAGCCCCATGTGTTACTGTCACCTATACATAATATGCGCATATTTAATCACCTCCCTATCAGAGTATTATTTTTGCTTGTTGTCGAATAATTTTACAATCGCAAGCACTGCTCCAAAAAGCACACCTGCCACCGGCCAGATAATCGCAGCATATTCCCACTTATTAGTCGGCAGACATATAGCAAGAAATATTGCTGTCACTACAAGCCAATACACTGTTGTTACAACAGAAACCACTGGTGACTTTGTCTTTTCTTTAATAGTGTAATCACCTTCCTGAAGAAGCTTGTCAAAGCTTGCGTTATTGATACCGGCAATAATAAAGAATCTTACACCAATTGCTTCTATTATAAAGAGTAATGAAATCATAATAACTGCAATAAAGTCATCCTCTGAAAACATAGCAAATGCAAACAAAGGTACAACACCAAGAATACATATTACAGTTCCAAGAATGTTGTATCTTGTATACTGTGCTTCATACTGCTTCTTTCTTTCCTTAACCATACCTGTAACACCATATTCTGTCTCTATCTGCTCTTTCTCAAGAAATTCATATGTCTTTGTTTTTGCACCGCATGAAATAAATATTGCACTGGCAGCCGCTACTATAACAAGAAGGATAATCATTCCCAATCCACCTGCAGCATCCTCTGACAGAGGTATCATTCCCAGCTCTCCACTCACTCCTAAAATAAACAGCGCTATGGGAGAAATCATACATAACAACACGCCAAAAGCAATCTTTGGAGCAGTTTCCTTCTTTACTTTAAGGAAATCGTTGGCCTCTTCCATAGATACTTTTCTAATAGTACTAACTTCTTCCTCCACAGTTGGTATGTAATCCGGTGCATCATACTCATCTTTTAGAAGATAATCCGCAGACACACCAAATACTTTACTCATCTGTAATAATTTTTGCAAATCCGGAGTAGTCTGTGCACCTTCCCACTTAGACACAGCCTGTCTTGTTACTCCAATTCTTTCTGCCAGTTCTTCCTGTGACCAGCCATTCTTTTTTCTTTCAGCAATAATTTTGTCCGCTAAAATCATATTAGTTTTCTCCATTCAAAATTTATTTCCGATTAGCTCATCGGTTGATTCAAAATTAACATTTTCACCTGTTGCATACAAGAAAACAGCGCGGTCAATTTGTCAACCGGTGGTTGCAATTGCGTAAAGTTGGGGCTTAGAGCATATTTTTAAAATTATTAAATGTAAACTTAACATTCACTCTTTCGCAATAGGTTTAAACACCGCTCCATCCGGAACCCAATCTATACCACCGACTTTATGTAATTCTGAGGACCTTGATGCGTCAAATACCAGATTTTTACCATCCACCTTAAATACATATGTTTCACCATTACGGTCTCTTTTTAACGTAAGTGTATCTTCTGTCAGCTCATATTTACCCAAATTAAAATCACTTAGAAAAGAACAATAAAAAAAACTGTAAGTCTTTTCTTCCCGATCTAAATATACACCTGGCTTCTCTCCATAATAATTGGCCGCATCCTCATAAACGTACATAGAAGAATAGTGTGTTATAGCCTTAGCATCACATCTGTCCGACTGTGTCTGCACATATTGTTGTGAATCAAGAGCCTTGCTCTGCAAATGCTTTGGAAACTTGCTCTTTATATCATCCTCATAGTATGAGCCATCCCTCGGCTGCCAGCAGTCTAACAAAACATAGTCCACAGCACGCTTCTGAGCCGTTATAACTGCCGGAATATGCATGCCACTTTCTACCTTCAGACCATTATCATAGTTGTATATCCTATACATTCCCCACAGATATACAGTTACTTCATCACCCGACTCTTTAACTTCAAGAATCTCACAATCTGCGCATTGATAACTTCCGTCAAAAGATTCTATAAAGTTATGATCCCTAAACTCATACTCAAGAAATTCCATAAGTTTCTCTTGCCTGTCATTATCTGCACTTGACTCTGACTCTTTGCCAGTCTTAAGCGGATCTGTAAGAAAAACCACCGCTACAGCTACACATACTATAACCGCAACTATTATAATCCAAAACGCCGGTTTCTTATAATTAAGAACAGATTTCAATCTTCTTTTCACTCCAATCTCGCCAAATGCAAGAGGGCATGCCACAATTGTCCTACGGGGTACACTACAGTTAATAAGGGCATCCGCATACGGCTTTTTACTCTCTCCCCCCAACATCCTAATAACATTTTCATCGCAGGCAAGCTCAATATCACGGCAAAACATAATATAGGCGAGCCATATGATAGGATTAAACCAATACACTGTCAGCAGCAGAAAACCTAATGGTTTCCACCAATTATCCCTGCGGAGAATGTGTGCATTTTCATGAGCAATAACATATTCCATATCCAGCTCATTCATTGACGAAGGAATATATATTTTGGGTTTTATTATCCCCAAAACAAATGGTGTATCTATGTGATCACAAAGCCATATTTTATCCTTCCAATATGCTGCTTCCGCCACACTCTTATGTATACTATAATAGCTGACAAATGTATAGGCAATCATAAGCACAACGCCAACCAGCCATACAACAGATAATCCACTAATAACCTGCATACCATTATCTTCCGGAACGGTTACACCTTCAAAATAGTTTTCCTCCAGATAATCATTGACCCTATTATCTACGTAGCCAATCCCCGTATTCACATTAAAGCTCTGTCCGGTCATAACTTTATCAGGTATAGTCTCAGTACTTGGAATCATACTCACCGCACTCTCTATAGAAAACGGAACAATTAACCTGATAGCAACCAATGCCCATAAAACAACGACAAAAGACTTTGGTGCCCTCTTTAAAAGCAGTCTTAAAACAACAACTGCCAACACCAGCCAACTGGCTGTTATACTCATATTCAACAACTTAATAAACACTGCCTGCATAATCACCCCTCCTCGTATTCATCCACCATACGACGAAGCTGCGCCACATCCTCTGATGTGAGGTTCTTTCCAGCCGTAAATGCGGCAAGAAATGCCGGCAACGACCCAGCAAATGTCTCTTCCACAAACTTCTCACTCTGCAAAGAATAGAATTCCTGCTTCGAAATCAGCGAAGTTACCATTCCCTTATCATTCTTAAAAATTCCTTTGTCACATAGTCTCTTCAAAACCGTATAAGTCGTTGACTTCTTCCACTTAAGCTGTTCTTCACTCTGCTTGCACAATTCTGCAGAAGTAATCGGCTCGTTCTGCCATATAATATCCGCAAAACGCGATTCAATAACCCCCATCTGATAATCACCCATATTGCCTCCATTCTGAGAGCATACCCCTCTCCGTTCAGTTTACACGTTGTAGACTCATCTTTATTCTACATCGTGTAGACCAGTCTGTCAATAAAAAATATTTCACAAAAAAACACCGACCTCCCACTCCCGTGAGAAATCGGTGTTACATCTTAGCTTATAATACGAGGGGATGGGACTTTTTCCCACACCGCCTGCTAGCAGGTTAATCAGCACTCTCCTCTGAAACTCCTAATATAACATCCATACCTGCGAGTTTTTTCATAAGACGTACTGCGTCAGCTATGGTTACACTATTGCTTACATCCACATCTGCGGCCAACAGATTAATATCCAAATCATCGATACTGGCAAGGTGCTTCTTTAATAAAACAGCATCGCTGATATTAACTTCCTCATCCATATTAGTATCGCCATAAAGAAATGAATCTTTACACTCTTCGCATACACCACGACCATTGCCATCCGACTTATAAGTGTCCTTTACAAGTGTAAGGGATGTTGTTATTCCAACAGGTACAGTATTGTAATTGGTTGTTTTATCTATTGAGCCATTACTATTCAATACGTACCAGTTGCCATCAAGATGGTAGGTTTTTATATTTCCGGTAGGTGTCTTAAGCATATGCAATTTTGTGAGTCCCGAAAGCATATTAGTCACATTAGTAACATTTGACATGTCAAAATTACTAAGATCAAGTTCTGTTAACGAACTACACTCCTGAAACATATTACTCATATTAGTACAACCGGATGTATTAAAATTACTAAGGTCAAGGGAAGTTAACGAACTACAACCTGTAAACATCAAGTATATCTTAGTAACATTGGAAGTATTAAAATTGCTAACATCAAGTGAAGTTAGTGCCTTACATCTGGCAAACATGTATGACATATCAGTAACATTGTCAGTTCTAAAACTACTAACATCAAGAGAAGTTAATTCCCAACATCCATTAAACATAGCGTTCATATACAAGACATTGGAAGTGTCAAATCCGCTAAGATTGAGCGAAGTTAAGGCATTACATGAATAAAACATAAAGCTCATTCTAAGGACATTAGATGTATCAAAGTTACTAACATCAAGCGCTTTTAATGAAACACAATTATCAAACATTCCATACATATCAATAACCTTAGATGTGTTGAAATTACTAACATCAATAGAGGTTAATGATCTGCACGCGCCAAATATATTAGACATATCAGTAACATTTGAAGTATCAAAATTACTTACATCCAAAGAAGTTGCCAGATTACAGTTATAAAACATAGATTTCATATTGGTAATATTGGAAGACGTACTTTCAAACACTTCTCCGAATTCTATCTGCAATAATCCCAACATATTGGAAAACATATTCTCTGTACGTTGCGGTGCTGTAATATTACAATACACATACTGAATTAAATCTTTGTTTATTGTAAAATCATTATCCTTTGTCAAATAAGTTATATTAAAATATTCTCCGTTTATCTGAGAATCATCCCCATAGTGGGTCTCACCACTTGTATCATCCTCCAACCACAAAAGACTATTACTATATACTGTCCAAGCAATACCGCTGAGTTTGCCACTACATTGAACAGTAAGCTCACTTGTATCAAAGGGATTAACTTGTGCTGCCTCTACCGTCACCGGATTAAACTTAAAGGCACCTTCCAGCCCCATAAGCGGCATGGCACCGACAAGAACAATTACTGCTACGGCTAGTGATATTAGTTTTTTAATTAACCTTTTGTAACATCTCATTGCTTTATACTCTCCTTTATTAATATTTAAAATGCTTTATGAAAACCCTAACCATTATATCTTACTTTATGGTTTATGTAAATATTGCATCGTTTACTAATTAAAAACACCAATTCCCCAAACCCTTGAGAAATCGGTGTTACAATCATAAATATAAATGCGGGTGAAGGGACTTGAACCCCCACACCGGTTGGTACTAGAACCTATAAACATGGCGCTCATATACAAGACATTGGAAGTGTCAAATCCGCTAAGATTGAGCGAAGTTAAGGCATTACATGAATAAAACATAAAGCTCATTCTAAGGACATTAGATGTGTAATAACACACTCGTTGATACAATGAACTACCGAAAGTAGCAATTGTGCATTATTTTGACGACTTGTTTATTTAGTCATCGGGTGCTCATTCGAACACGCCTTGACACTTAAAAATTTCCACAAAAACTTTGTCATCATCAATCAGCGTACGTCCTGTACGCCTCAATCTTCTTCCTCGTTTTTGCGGAAATTTTTAAAGTTCAAGGTCAAAGATTTTT